>MTNI01000180.1 GCA_002011415.1 Candidatus Acetothermia bacterium JdFR-47 | reverse complement strand
ACTTCGAGCAGGTGCAGAACGCCTACAACTACTACTGGCCCGAGGAGATGGTGCACGAGCGGCTGGACCAGAAGATGACCACTGCTTTCCATGCCGTGCACGAGGCAGCCCAGAAGCACAAGGTCCACAACCGCCTCGGCGCCTATGTGGTGGCTGTATCGCGAGTGGCCGAGGCCATGAAGCTTCGCGGCTGGGTCTGATCTTTCGCGGAATTAGGGGGCGCGACGTCCGGCGCCCCCTTCTTGTTGACCGTTCAGTGCTGGGAGCTGAGCCCCGGGATCCTGGTTTTCTCTTCCAGAAAGCTCAACATCTTCGCCGCGATCCCCACTAAGGTCACGTATATCGCAGCCACTAAGAGGTAGATTTCGAAATAGCGGAAGTTCCTGGCGGCGATGAGGTTGGCGCGGCCCATGAGTTCGGGCACCCCCACGATGAAGGCGAGGGACGAGTACTTGAGCATATAGATCAGCTCGTTGGACCAGGCTGGGATCACGAGGCGCATCGCCTGGGGCAGGACCACGTACAGGACCGCCTGCAGTCGGCTCATCCCCAGGGCCCTCGCTGCATGCACCTGCCCTCTGGGAACGGATTGGATGGCGCCCCGGAAGTACTCGGCTTGATAGGCAGCGGTGTTCATACCCATGGCTACCCCAGCGGCGAGAAGCGGCGGCAAGATGATCCCCACGTCCGGAAGCCCGTAGTAGAGCGCGAACAGTTGGACCAAAAGAGGGGTACCGCGGATGAGCTCCACGTAGGCCGTGCAGAGGGCGTAAATGATCCGCCCCCCGTACACCCGGCCCAGCGCGATGAGCCAGCCGAGGACCAGGCCGCTCAGTATACATATCGATGTCAACTCCACCGTTACCTTTGTCCCNTGAAGCAGTTCTGGGAGGAAGCGCCTTGCAAGTTCCAGNAACTCACGCATTGTGGCTCCCCTTCCGGTCTATACGCGCCGCTCGAGGCCCCGGCGCTCGAACCCAGGCACCCAGAGCCTCGCCTCAAGGCGGTAGAGAGCAGCGTTTCCGGCCCGGGTGAGGGCGAAGTAGATCAGGGCGCAGAACCCGTACACGAGCAGCGAGTTGCCGTAGGTGTAGGAGATGACGTACCGAGCCTGGCGCAGGATTTCCACCACCCCCACGATGTAGGCGAGCGAGGTGTCTTTGATTTGAGAGGAGAACTCGTTGGACCACGGCCCGATGGCCCGCCGCAGGGCCTGGGGCAGGACGACGTAGAGGATGGTCTGGGGGCTCGACATCCCCAGGGACCTTGCCGCCTCCGTCTGACGTCTGTCGATTGACTGGATGGCCATGCGGAAGATCTGCGATTGGTAAGCCGCGGAGCATAGGCCCAGNGCCACTATGGCCACNGCCAAGGGCGGCAGGTTCCAGGGCAGGTAGAACACAAGGAGCAAGAGCACGATGGGGGGGATCCCCCTGAGGAACCGTTCCAGCGCGGTTACGAGGGCGGGGACGGGAGGAGGGGCATAAACCTGGAGCACGGCCCCGCCCAGCCCAGCGGCCAATCCNAACCCGATGACCCCGGCGAGCACCTCCACGGCCACCACGGTGCCCCGCCAAAACCAAGGCAGCTCCCTGATCAAAAAGCCGAAGTTTTCCATGGTCAAAGAGGGCGGGGCGGGCCACTCGCCCGCCCCGCCTTATGGCCCTTACTCACACACCGAGGTGCGTTTGAGGGGCACCGGGCCCACTGGCCGTCCCGGGAAGTATTTGGCGACGAGCTCGGCCCAGATCCCGGATTCATAGAGCTTACGGAGTCCGTCGTTGATCTTGGGCAGAAGCCCATAGGGGTCGCCGGCCGTGACCGCGTAGGCGTACTGTTCCCCCGTCCTCACGATGCCTACGATCTTCACCTTGCGGCCCGCGTCGACGAAGCCCTGGGCGGTGTCGGTGTCGCAGAGCACGGCGGCGATCCGACCGTTTTCCAGGTCCCTGATCGCCATNTCATAAGTCTCGTAAGCCTGCAGTTTGACGTCGATCCCCTGGGCCACGAGGTTGTCCTCGATCCATTGGTAGCCGGTGGTCCCGGCTTGGGCCCCCACCTTCGTGCCGTTAAAGGCTGTGATCGCGTTGAGGTCCGAGTCTTCACGCACGAGGACGGCTTGGTCCACCTCCCAGTAAGGCAGGGAGAAGTCGATGACCTGGTCGCGTTCACACGTCACCGTGAGGCCGCTTGCGATGACATCGATCTTCCCCTGCGCCAGGGCAGTGATGATGGTCGCCCAAGGGAGGTCACGAAACTCTACGGAGAAGCCCTCGAGGTCCGCGATGGCCTGGATGACCTCCACGTCAAAGCCCCTGAACTCTCCCTGCTCCACCCAGGTGAAGGGCGGGAAAGCGGCGTCNAAGCCCACGATGTACACGTCCTTCTCCGCCCCTTGCAGGGAGCCAGCTGCCAAAAAGCAAGATACACCAACCGTCAACAGCAACGCTACGCGCTTCACTTCTATCCTCCTTAAAAACCACTTTTACACGGTCACCATGTCCTTAGAGTTAAGGACTGGCTTCCGGCCTTTCACCGCCTCACGGCGGTTGGTTTCTCGATGAACCGAAAGTGTTTAAGGCTGATTAATGGGCCGGATGGCCCTCGGTATGGACGTGCGGATGGGAATGGAGGGGATGGAGGAGGGACCTCCGCAGGGCAAGGAGCCGCCGATCGCTCTGTCGCGGCCGTCGTCTGAACACGTTGCACCACCTCCTAGCGTGAAGTTGGCCCACTTTATCCGCCCTAGGGGGCGAGGTCAAGGTCCACCCCGGCGAGGAGTTCAGCCAAGAGGGATCGTGCCTCGTACAGGTCCTGTGCTCGTGGAAGCGGGCCCCGGTGGGGAAGTGCTCCCGCACCCAGCCCGGCGGGGACACCAGGATCACCTCCCTGACCCCGGCCCGGTGGGCTGCGAGGAGGTCCAGGTGGGAATCGCCCACCAAGGCGGCCTCCTCTGGCGGGACGCCCAGCGCCCGGAGGGGGAGGAGCAGGGCCTCGGGATGGGGTTTGTAGACGCCATCGTCACGGGTGACCACGAGGTCGAAGGCGAGGCCATACCGGCGGAGGATCTCCTCCGCGCTAGTGCGGGAGTTGTTGGTCACCAGGGCAGTGGGGATTCCGCGGCCACGGAGGAAGGACAAGAGCTCCCGGGCCCCGGGGCGGAGTCGGCCCTTGCAGACGGCCTCCGCCTCGTGGGCCGCAAGGATCCGTTCCCCTTCAAGGCGTTTGTCCTGCGGGAGGCCACGGAGGTGATCCAAGATCGGGCGGCCGTCGTTTGGGATCCCCATGGCCCTGCGCACCGTGCGCCAGTCCACCGGGGCGAGGAACAATGTCCCGTCCATGTCCAGAAGCACCGCTCGGATCGTCATAGCGTTTACATCCTAACGGCGGCGAGGGCTAGCTGCTTTCGGCGCGTTGCCCTCGCGCGGGGATCCCCATATAATGGCTCAACTTCGACGAGGAGGTGGTGCCATGCACCGAGGAGGTTGTGTTTGGCCTGCTTAACCCCTTCCAGGTACCCCCCCTTCAAAAGTTCTTCTTGAGTGTCCCTCCTTTTGAGCATTGGTGGTGACCCATCACTTTCGCCCCTGACCACGTGAACCTACGAAAGGAGGGATGACTATGCGCAGGATCTTTACCCTTGAACAGGAGGAACTCCCCAAGCGGTGGTACAACGTGCTGGCGGACCTGGATCGGCCGCTTCCTCCTCCCTTAGACCCCCGTACCAAGGAGCCGCTTGATCCGGCTGCCCTGCGGGCTTTGTTCGCTGAGGCCTGTGTGGAGCAGGAGATGTCCACCGATCGCTTCATCGATATCCCCGATGAGGTGCTCGAGGTGTATCGGCTATGGCGGCCCACGCCCCTGTTCCGGGCGGTGAACTTGGAGCGGGCCCTGGGGACACCGGCCCGGATCTACTACAAGTACGAGGGGACGAGCCCCACCGGAAGCCACAAGCCAAACACCGCGGTGGCCCAGGCCTATTACCACAAGGTAGAAGGGACCAAGCGCCTCACCACCGAGACCGGGGCCGGCCAGTGGGGGAGTGCCCTGTCGTTTGCCTGTCAGGCGTTCGGCCTCGCTTGTACCGTGTTCATGGTACGCGTCTCCTACGAGCAGAAGCCCTATCGGAGATCCATGATGCAGGTTTACGGGGCCGAGGTCTTCCCCTCGCCCTCGGAGCGGACAAGCGTGGGACGATCCATCCTACGACAGAACCCCGACACCACCGGCTCGCTCGGCATCGCGATCTCGGAGGCCATCGAGGAAGCCCTCACGAGCGATGGGGTGAAGTACTCCCTGGGGAGCGTGCTGAACCACGTGCTATTGCATCAGACGATCGTCGGCCAGGAGGCCCTGGCCCAAATGGAGCTCGCCGGGGACTATCCGAACGTGGTGGTGGGCTGCGTAGGCGGGGGTTCGAACTTCGCTGGGCTCATGCTTCCTTTCCTTTACGATTCCCGGCAGCGCGAGCGGACAGTGGATTTCGTGGCCGTGGAACCCACGGCTTGTCCCACTCTGACCCGAGGGGAAGTTCGCTACGACTACGGAGACACAGGGGAGATGACCCCGCTCCTGCGCATGCACACCTTGGGCCATGACTTCGTACCTCCTCCCATTCANGCAGGGGGGCTTCGCTACCATGGGGTGGCCCCCATCATCACGCGCCTCGTGGAAGATGGGCTGGTGCGGGCCGTGGCTTTGGACCAAGTAGACGTGTTTGAGGGGGCGGTACTGTTTGCCAAGACCGAAGGGATCATCCCCGCACCGGAGTCGGCCCATGCCGTGCGGGCTGCCATCGATCTCGCCAGGGAGTGTGCCGAGACCGGACAGGANAAAACGATCCTGTTCGGCCTTTCCGGACACGGTCACTTCGACATGGCCGCATATGAGGCCTACTTCTCCGGTCAGCTCGTGAGCACTAAGGGGATAGTATAGGGNCTAGGAAAGAGGCGAAGGCCGCCTGCTTAGGGGGTAGGCGGCCTTCTTCATCTCCTCGCTGATAAANCTAGGACTTCTTTTCCTCGCGGTCCAGGTACTGGAGAATCGCTTCCACGACCAAGTAGTTAATCGAGCGGTCCTTTTTCTCCGCGAGCTTTCTAAGCCGCGCCATCACGTTGTACTGGGCCTTTTTCTGAGGGATGTAGATCGAGATCTTGTCCAGCGTCTTGCGTTCGCCGCTTGTGGACCTGGGCATTGTTTATACCTCCTTTCTCGGACTTACTACTAGCATGTCAGCTAGCATCTGTGCTATAATACACTGTCAGTATGGAGGCGTCAATAGATGGGCGATCAGGAAGTCTTGGGAGCTGGGTACAGAAAGTCCGCACAAGACTTGGCTTAAACCAATTTGAACTTGCTCAACGTCTGCGTGTTCATTGGGTGACGATTTCCCGTTGGGAGAACGGCCGCGGAGAGCCCAAGCTCGGNTGTCTCAAGGAACTCGCTCGCCTGTATTTNGACCGGGCGCTGGATGTCCGGAAGTGGACGTCAGAGATCCCGCCCACGAGAGTGGCGCTGTTCTCTCACGGGATCCTTTACGACGTCCCCGGGATGGAGAGGATCGTGCGCCGGTTCCTCCTGCAGGGGATATCCCTCGGCTATAAGGTGATATACGTGCATTCGGATGAGGAGACTCCGGAGCAGATCCTGGAGCGGTTGGGGCTTGACGATGATATCCCGGAAAAGCAGTTTCAGTTCCTGAAGTTGCATGAAGTGTTCTTCCGGCGGGGGCGGATTTCCTTGGGGGAGGTGCTATGGCGTACCCGGCGGTTCACCGAGCAGGCCACAGCCCAGGGGTTCAGGCGGGTCCGCTGGATTGCGGACATGCGGCCCTTGGCCAATAACCCCAGGTATGCCTGCGATCTCATCACCTACGAGTACATATCGGACTCCGTGTTTCACTCCCAGCACTGGAGCCACGGCGTTGGGATCTATCCCCTTCCGGGTAGCGATCGGGCCTTGGCGGCCTGNCTCCTTTGCCGGCATCCGTGGGTCCTCACCCAGCAGGGACCGGTCCGCAACCCGTATTACCATGACGCGGTGTTGTGCCAAGCCCGGAGTTTGGAGGGGTGGTGAGGGGCATGGACGTCTTTGAGGCGATCCGCAGGCGGCGATCGATCCGCAGGTTCCTGAGCGATCGGGACGTCGATGAAAAGGACCTGATAATGCTCCTTGAGGCGGCGACCTTGGCCCCCAGTGCGGGCAACGCCCAGCCCTGGCGGTTCATTGTGGTCCGGACGCCGGAGCTTAAGGCGGCTCTGGCGCGGGCGGCCCTGGGGCAGGGCTTTGTGGCAGAGGCACCGGTGGTCATCGTGGTGTGTGTTGATCTGGCGCGGGCCCGGGCGGCCTACGGCGAACGGGGCGAGTCCCTGTACTGCATCCAGGACACTGCGGCCGCCGTGCAGAACATAAACCTCGCCGCCGTTTCCCTGGGCCTTGGGACCTGTTGGGTGGGGGCGTTCGACGAGGCCGAGGTGATGATGGCCCTTGATCTGCCGGCCTCGCTTCGGCCTGTGGCCCTTATTCCGCTCGGCTACCCCGCGGAATCGCCTCGACCCCGTCCGCGGCGCCCCCTCGATGAGGTGGTCGAGTACCGTTAACGGCGGTGGGTGCGCCCGCGGTGGTGGTACATCCAGGCATCGGCTTCGGCGAGCAATTCCTCTATGTCTCGCTCTTCCTCGGGGTTCCAGACGGCGATCGCGGTGCGCACCGATAGCCTGAGGGGAAGGCCGAAGTCTTTTTCCTTCAGGCGCCTGCGGATTCGAGCGGTGACCGTCTTCGCCTCCGCGTAGCCGGTCCTGGGCATCACCACGAGGAATTCGTCCCCCCCGTATCGAATCACCGTGTCGGAGCGCCGCACGGTGTCGGAGAAAAGTTCAGCTACCTCTTTAAGCACCCGGTCCCCTACCAGGTGGCCGAATCGGTTGTTAACCTCGTGAAACCCACGGAGATCGAGCATCGCTAGCGCTATAGGGTAGCCGTAGCGTTTGGCGCTTGCGATCTCCTTGTCCAAAAGCTCCTCGAGGAACCTCCGGTTGTAAACCCCGGTCAGAGGGTCGCGTACGGCCAGCTGGCGCAGGTCTTCGAGCGCCCGCTTGAGTTCCTCACGCCTGCGGACTTCGAGCACCCCCAGTGCGGCCAGGCTGGCGAACATCTCTACCGGGGCCAAGCCCTCAGCAGTAGGTGCTCGCCCGTCCACCGGGGCTTTCAGCGATAGGTATCCAAGGAGCTGTTCTTCCTCCACCCATAAGGGGACTATCAAGAGGTCGTCCGGATGCCAGGTATCTCCCCTGGGAGACGTAGGGGGCCCCTCTGGTCCGAGTTCCTGCGGGAGACGTCCACGGTGGATGTAATAGGATTTGCCCAACCGGAACTCGTCTCGGAGCATGTCCTTGAGCTTTTCCGGGGGCGGGGGGCGGTCCCCGGGCTCAGCGGTACTGGCTGAGGGGTAACCGGAGGTAACAACTTCCGCAACCTCGGCTTCCTCCACGGATTCAGGGGGTACCGGGCGGTCGTAGAGGATCAAGGTCACCTGTCGGAACGGCGTGTGCTGCGTTATCCCCTGTACGACCTGTCTCAGTATGGTAGAGACGTCTGTTCTCCTCAGGATGGACTCGGTGATACGCAAAAAAGCTTCCCGTTGTCTCAAGCGGGCCATCTCTTCGTTGAACCACACGGGCTCCGGCGTCCGCTCCCATTCCGACAGCACTTGGAGGAAGGCCTCCACCACTTTCGGGTCGAACTG
>MTNI01000039.1 GCA_002011415.1 Candidatus Acetothermia bacterium JdFR-47 | reverse complement strand
TCCTCCGAGGCAGAGCTCGGGCCCACGGTGGCCACGATCTTCGTTCGTTTCATCGGGGTGGAGCTTACCGTGGCCGGCCGCGGCCGGCCAGTTGCGGCCCCTTGGGGCGGGGGATAAGCTTTTTCGTGGCCAAAGCCGAAGCAGGTTTCGGGCGCGTCCATCGCCTGAGGCTGCGCCGCGATATCGATCGGGTGTTTCGGGAAGGGGTCCGCCGGGATGGAAAACTCTTTTCGTTTCGCATCCTGTGGAGGGAGGACCCCACACCGCGTTTGCTCGTGGTGGCCGGGCGGAAGCTCGGCGGAGCGGTGGTGCGTAACCGCGTGCGCCGTGGGGTGCGCGAGGGGTTCAGGACCAACAAGGAGCTGTTCCAGCACTGTGACCTGGTCGTGATCCCCCGCCCCGACGCCGCCCGACTCAGGCCTGGAGAGATAGCAAAGAGGTTCGTGGAGGAATTCAGGGAGGTGGGCCATGCCCCAGGAAATACTTCTGACAAAAGAGGGCTACGAGCGAAAGAAAGCCGAACTTGAGCGCCTCGAACATAGGCTGTACAAGGAGATCCCCGAGCGCCTCAAGGAGGCGAAGGTTCACGGGGGGGACCTGCGGGAGAACAAGGAGTACATCTACCTCAAGGAGGAGCAGGAGTTCATCGAGCGCGAGGTGCGCAAGCTCCGGGAGCTCCTCGAGAACGCCCGCATTATCAGTGAGGACGAGATCCGTTCCGACCAGGTGGGGATCGGCACCAAGGTGATCCTCGAGGACACGGAGACGGGCTCTTTTGAGACCTACACCCTGGTGTCCCCCGCGGAGGTGGACCTCCTGCAGAACCGGATTGGGATCGACTCCCCGGTGGGGGCGGCGCTGATGGGGCACGCTAAGGGAGAGACCATCGTGGTGCAGGCCCCGGCCGGCAAGATCAGGTACCGCATCTTGGGAATCGAGAGGGGTTAGCTCCACCCCAAAAGCCGCNCGGCTTTGGGCCCCCTTGACGGACTGTAAAGAGGAGCGGCGCTGATGGCAGAGACTGACCTCATCGCATCCAGGCGCGAGAAGCTCGTTCGGCTCCGCGAGAGGGGAATAGACCCGTTCCCCTACCGGTTCGAACGNACCCATACGGCCGCGGAGATCAAGGCCGCCCATGGGGACCTGGGGCCGGAGGCCCGCACCGGCGTGGAGGTGCGTGTGGCCGGCAGGATCATGGCCCTGCGTCGGATGGGGAAGATCGCATTTGCCGACCTCCAGGACCGCACCGGCCGCCTCCAGCTTTTCGCCTCCCAGAAGGGCCTGGGCGAGGAGCAATACCACCTGTTCACCTCCGAGCTCGATCTCGGGGACATCGTGGGGGNGTGGGGTGAGGTGATCACCACCAAGACCGGGGAGCTCTCCGTGGACCTTGCGGGCTTCGTCTTCCTCGCCAAGGCCCTGCGGCCCCTGCCCGAGAAATGGCACGGGCTTCAGGACGTGGAGAAGCGCTACCGGCGTCGGGCTCTGGACTTGATAGTGAACGAACGCGCCCGCAAGATCCTNGAGCACCGCGCCCTGATCCTGAAGACGATCCGCGCCTACCTCGACGATCGGGGGTTCTTGGAGGTGGAGACCCCCATNCTCCAGCCGCTCCCCGGTGGGGCCACGGCGCGTCCGTTCGTTACCCATCACAACGTGCTGGACCGAGACCTTTATCTCAGAATAGCCCCAGAGCTCTACCTCAAGAGGCTCCTCGTGGGGGGCCTGGAGAAGGTGTACGAGATCGGGAAGAACTTCCGCAACGAGGGGATATCCACGGAGCACAATCCNGAGTTCACGGCCCTGGAGGCCTATGAGGCCTACGCCGACTACACGGACGCCATGGAGCTCGCCGAGGAGATGATCGAGAAATGCGTCCTTGCCGTGGCAGGATCGCACCGCCTAGAATACAGCGGTCGGGAGATCGATTTCTCCCGCCCCTGGCGCCGGGTTTCGCTCCTCGAGCTCGTGGCGGAGTCTACCGGGGCGGACGTGGAAGCGCCGCTTCCCGAGCTCCTGGCGGAGCTTGACCNCCGGGGGATCGAGGTTCCCGAGCACTTGCGGAAGGGGCCGAAGGGAAAGGTAATCGAGCACCTGCTCGAGACGACCGCGCAGCGGGACCTCTGGAATCCCACCTTCGTGGTGGATTACCCNTTGGATATCTCCCCGTTGGCCAAGCGCAAGCGGGGGCGGGACGACCTCACCGAGCGGTTNGAGCTTTACATCGCGGGCAAGGAGATCGCCAACGCCTTCTCCGAGCTNAACGACCCGGACGAGCAGCGGGAGAGGTTCCTCGCCCAGGAGCGGCTGCGTGCCTCTGGGGACGATGAGGCCCAGCGAATCGACGAGGACTTTCTCATCGACCTGGAGCAGGGTATGCCCCCGGCGGCCGGGATCGGNATCGGTATCGACCGGCTGGTCATGGTGCTCACCGACGCCCCTTCCATCCGCGAGGTGATTGCCTTCCCGCTCGTGGGGGAGAGAAAATGAGCGCGGTCCTCCAGATCGCCTCCACCTTGGGGCAGGTAGGGCGCCTTTTGGATAGGCTAGGGGAGCGTGTCCTAGCCTGGGACGAGGCCGCCCTGGCTTGGGTAAGCGAGCACCCACTCTTCCGGCGGATCGACGGTCTATTGGTCCTTTCCACCTATCTCGGCGACGGCTACATNTGGGGGCTTCTGGCCCTATACCTCATCCTGTTCGGCACCCCTTATGACCACGGGAACGTGCTCATCTCNCTGGCCGTGCTCATGGTGGAGATCACCGTGTTCCGCTTGTTCAAGGCCTTGTTCGCCCGGCCCCGCCCGGCCCTCGCCGAACATGCCCAAACCAGCCGCATGCTGGCTTTGGACGTCCACTCCTTCCCTTCCGGGCATGCCACCATAGCCTTCGGCATCGCCTACCTCATCGCCTTCTTCTACCCCGCTTGGCCGAACGTGTTCCTGAGTTACCTCGTGGCCGGCTTGATCGCCCTGTCGCGGGTGTACCTCAAGGAACACTACCCGATGGANGTGATCGGGGGAGCCATCCTTGGGACCCTGGTTTCCTATGTCCTTGCCCCGCTGTTCTGTGCCTTAATACACTAAAAGGGGTGATGGTGTATGAGCAGTTCGCTATTTGCCCAGCGCGCCNGGAGGGCGCGNCGATCGGTGCTCCGGGAACTCCTAAAGCTCACGGAGCGGCCGGAAATCATCTCATTCGCCGGGGGGCTGCCTGATCCAGAGACGTTCCCCCGAAAGATCCTCGCCGATATCGCCGCTGACGAAATCCTGAACAACTACAAAAAGTCCCTTCAGTACACGACCACCGAGGGAAAGCGCCCGCTCAGGGCGGCCATCATNAACTGGCTGGCCGAAGACGACATCCACTACGAGATGGATCAGCTCATCATTACCAGCGCTTCCCAGCAGGGGCTGGATCTCGTGGCCAAGACATTCATTGACCCCGGCGATGCCGTGTTTGTAAGCCTCCCCACCTACATCGGGGCCATCCAGGCCTTCCGGGCCATGGAGGCCGAGCTTGTAGGGGTGCCGCTTCTGGACGATGGCATGGACCTGGATGCCTTGGAGGAGGCCATCGCCGAGGCACGGGCCCAGGGCCTTCGTCCGAAGCTCATCTACGTGGTGCCGGACTTCCAGAATCCCTCGGGAATCACTTGGGCCCGGGAGAAGCGCGAGAGGCTCCTTGAGATCGCGTCCAGGGAAGACCTTCTCATAATCGAGGACATGCCCTACCGCAAGCTCCGGTTTACGGGCGAGCCGGTCCCGGCCATCGCCGCCCTGGACGAGGAAGGGCGTGTGCTCGTTCTGTTCACCCTGTCCAAGGTGCTGGCGGCCGGGCTCAGACTGGGGGCGTTGGGCGGGCCCAGGGAGCTTGTGGACAAGATCGTGATCATGAAGCAGGCCACCGACCTTTGTACCTCTTCCCTGACCCAACGGATCGCCGCCCGGTTCATGCTGGAGCACGACCTTTCGGCCCATATCACCAGGCTTTGCCAGCACTACCGGGTGAAGCGCGATGCCATGGTAGCGGCCTTGGAGAAATACATGCCCAAGGCGGAGGGGATCAGCTGGACCCGGCCGGAGGGCGGGCTCTTCCTGTGGGTTCGGCTTCCCGAGGATATTGACACCGAGCGCATGTTTCAGCGGGCGCTTGAGCACAAAGTGGCCTACGTGATCGGGGCCCCGTTCTTCGTGGACGGGAGCGGAAAGAACACGCTCCGCCTGTCCTTCTCCAAGGCTACGCTGGAGGAGATCGAGGAGGGAATCCGCCGTCTGGGCCAGGTGGTGGAGGAGGAACTCGCCAGCCTTCCCTCCGGTCAGACTCTATAATTTCGTTCCTGATAACCGGCGCCTCCCAGGCGCCGGTTTTCTTTGCGCGAAGCCTTGTTAGTCTCTAATACTCTTGCGACGGATCCTAAAATTGCAGCGCTCGCAGGCCAAATAGACCGGGGTAACCTTGACCTTATACGGTTATCGCGGCCGGCTCAGGGGTGCTTGCCCTGCATCCGGGTCCAAAGCGTACCATCTTTTCCTCGGTGTAGGACTCGTTGGTCGCTACGACGCGTTTTAGCCTTCCCCCACAGCGGGGGCACCGTTTCCGAAGCAGGACCCCCAACCAGCCCCGTAGTCCGATTTTGACCATCTTCACCCCCCATCTTTTGCCCCCAGAGTCCGGGCTCAAAGTTGGGCCCCGATCCGGGACGGTCACAACTTGGTCTTGATCTCCTTCCGCCGGATGCGGAACCCGCAGCGCTGACACACAGAGTAGACAGGCGTGAACTCATAGCGAACGGTTTCGATGTAAGGGATCGGGCCACCACGGAACGACATCGGGTTCCTAAAGTATTCTTGGGTGTAGCTTTCTTCTATGGCTACAACCCGTACCAATTTGCCGCCACAGCGGGGGCAGCGGCCGAGGAGTACATTGAACCAACTTCTCAGACCCATCTTGGTACAGAGATTACACTTAGGGACCGCGTTCGCGGCAAGTTTGAGAAGCCCGAAATCTGGCATAATGGGCTTGGACTTTTCGGGGAAAGGGGCGATGTGCGCTTTACCGTCGAGGAGATCCCCCTGGGGGACAGGCGCCTCAAGCTGTTCGTCGAGGTTCCCTGGCGGATCCACCGGGGAGATTCATGCTGGACGCCCCCCTTGCGGGGGGAGCTTTTGGGGAGCCGACTCCTGCGGCTGACCGGCCTTCTCACCCCGGCCCATCCCTATCACCGCGACGCCGAGGTGACCCACTTTTTGGCCCGCACCGGTAAGAAGCTCCTGGGGCGAGTGTCGGCGGCGATCAACCGCCGCTTCGACGCCCATTATGGGGTGCGGATGGGATTCTTCGGCTTCTTCGANACTGTGGACGACTTCCAGGTGGCCAAGGCGCTCCTCGATCGGGCCCGGGAGTGGCTCATCGCCCGCGGGGCGGAGGCGATGCGTGGCCCCGGGGGCTACTCCACCGCCACCCACGAGCCCCATCAGGGGGTGCTCATAGACGGCTTTGACACCCCGCCCACGGTGGAGCTCACCCACAACCCGCCCTACTACGCGGAGCTCCTCGAGCGGTATGGCCTTCGGAAGGTCAAGGACTACCATGCTTACCTCATCGCCCCGCAGGAGAAGCCCGAGTACCCGGAGCTAGCTCGCCTGGCGGCTCGGGTGAGGGAGCGGCGGGGGATTGAGACACGCCCCATCGAGCGGGCCNGGCTGCGCGAGGAAGTGGACCTGATCGTGAAGGTCTACAACGAGGCCTGGGCGAACAACTGGGGCTTTCTCCCCCTGACCGAGGACGAGGCTGCGGCCATGGCCGAGAGCCTGGAGCTGGTGGCGGACCCTCCTCTTATCCGGTTCGCCTACGTGCGGGGGGAACTGGCCGCGGTGCTGGGGATGATCCCGGACCCCAACGTGCCCCTGAAGCCGCGGTGGAAGCCGCTCCTTGACACCGATCTCGCCCGGGCACTGAGGCTCCTTCTCACTCGGAGGAGGATCAGGAAGCTCCGCCTCATGTTCTTTGGGATCCGGCCACCCTTCCGCAAGCTGGGGGTGGACGTGGTCCTCTATCACGAGGTACTGGAGCTTGCCTGGTCCCGGGGATACCGGTCCTGCGAGGCGTCCATGCTGCTTGAGGACAACGACCTTATCCTGCGGGCGGCGGAGGCCATGGGGGGCTACCGCTACAAGACCTGGCGCATCTACGAGATGTCCCTGAAATAGGGGCCTTGTGAAAGTGGCGCCCTACTCCAGGTACCCCGCGGCTTTCAGGGAGAGGTGGCCGCGGCTGGTCACGATGATGTGGTCCAGCACGTTTATCCCCACGATCCTCCCTGCCTCGACGAGCTGCCGAGTGAGCCGGAGGTCCTCCTCGCTCGGCTCCAGGGCTCCGGAGGGGTGATTGTGAGCCAGGATCACCGCGGCCGCCCGGTCAGAGATGGCGTCGGCGAACACCTCGCGGGGGTGGACCTGGCTGGAATCAAGGAGCCCCACCGTGACCACCCGGGCTTGGATCACCTCGTTCGCCCCGTTCAGGGTGAGGCACATGAAGTACTCCTGCTTTTTATCAGCGATGTGCCGAATGTAGGGGAGTACGTCCTTCGGCTCCCTGACCACGAACCGGTCCCTCTGAAGGTAGCGCCGGGCAAGCTCGAAGGCGGCCACGATCTGGCAAGCCTTGGCGGTGCCCACCCCCTCGAGGGCGAGGAGATCGGCCACCCGCNACCGGGCAAGATTGGGGCCGACCCTTTTCAACACGGTCGAGGCCAGCTCCAGGGCGCTTTTCCCTTTGATGCCGCTTCCGAGGAGAATTGCGAGGAGTTCCGCGTCGGAGAGCGCCTCCGGCCCTTTCTCGACCAATTTTTCCCGCGGCCGGGCGAAGTCCGGCAGGTCCTTGATCCTTCTGCGCGCCATTTTTCGCCAGCCCCGTCCATCATAGTGCCCTGCCCGCTTGGCTCCAAACCTGGCGTAAGAATGGAGTGAACAGATCCTATGATAAAAACGGTCGCTTGCTGTCTTGGAGCGACACTTAAGTTCCGATTTACGGTTGTGTGGGTAGCACGTAAAGCAGGATCGCGACGTAGTGGCAGGCGCTCCCTGCCAAGACGAATAGGTGCCAGATAGCATGCATAAAGGGGACCGACCGGCCCAGGGCGTAGAAGACTATCCCGATCGTGTAGGAGAGGCCGCCAGCCACCACCAGCCAAAACCCCACCCCGGGGAGGGCCAGCCAGAGTTGCCTGAGCGCCAACACCGCCAACCACCCCATGGCGAGGTACATCATCACCGAGGCCACCTTGAACCGCCCCAGGAACTTGACCTTCAGGAGTATCCCCACCGCTGCCAGGGCCCAGATGAGGCCGAGTAGTGCCCAGCCCAAGGGCCCCCATAGCGTCACCAGCGCGAACGGGGTGTACGTCCCGGCGATGAGTAAGTAGATGGCTGCGTGGTCGAAGAACTTTAAGATCGGCTTCATCCTGGGTCCCCGCGCCGCATGGTAGAAGGTGGAAGCGGAGTAGAGGATCACCAAGCTCGCTCCGTAAACGGCCGCCCCGGCGAGCACTCGCGCTCCCCCGGCTTTGGCCGCCACCATCAGGAGTCCTCCCAGTCCAAGCAGGGACAGTCCGGCCCCTAAGCCATGGGTGCCAGAATTCGCCACTTCTTCCCAAAACGTCTGCCTACGCATCGGCTTCTCCAAGTGGCATTGTACGGAATGGAGGGACCTTTCTTGGGTTCATGAGGGCTAAGGCACGTTCCGTTGTGGCATAACAGGAAGAGCTCAAAA
>MTNI01000208.1 GCA_002011415.1 Candidatus Acetothermia bacterium JdFR-47 | reverse complement strand
CGCATCCCCAAGGAGTACATCCCCGCGGTGAAAAAGGGGATCGTGGACGCCATGACCGAGGGGCCGTTCGCCGGCTATCCCATGGTGGACGTGAAGGTGACCCTGCTAGACGGCTCCTTCCACGAGGTGGACTCCTCCGAGCAGGCCTTTCGCACCTGCGCCGCCCACGGCTTCCGCGAGGCGGCCAAGCGCGCCGGCCTAGAGCTCCTGGAGCCCATCATGTCCGTGGAGGTCACCGTGCCCGAGGAGCACGTGGGGGCGGTGGCCGGGAGCCTGGCAGCCAAGCGCGGGAAGATCGTGGCCATAGAGACAAGGGGCAAGGCCCAGGTCCTGCGGGCCCGGGTCCCCTTGGCCGAGATGTTCGGCTACTCGTCTGAGCTCCGGAACATCACGAGCGGCCGCGGCGAGTTCACCATGCACTTCGAGCGCTACGAGGCGGTGCCTTACTCCATCGCCGAGGAGATCGTGGCCGCCCGCCGCGAGGCCTTGGCCACCCGCTGACGCTCTAGGCAACGTTTGGATCTAGAGAGGGGCATGCCGGAAAGGCGTGCCCCTCTTCTTGTCAGTATCCGGACACATGTAAAGCCAATGCTTGATTGCAAGACCCGACCCTCGTCACCTATGCACTCTTCAACGGCCGACCTTACCATGCCCCTGAACCCCCAGGAGGTTGACATGCAATACAGCATCTGAACCTCGCTCTCTTACACGCTACCGACCCCAAGAGCTACACCCCCGCCTCAAGGAGAGACTACCACGTGCTACACCAGATCACACCACTACAAATTCAATGGTAGACTCCCTCTATGCTCTCCTTAAAAGGTAACAGAGCCCCAAGCGGATTAGAATGCTATAGAAAAGGGGGATGAGATGAGAAGGATGCTTTGCATAGTTTGTAGCATGGTAGCTGTTCTTATTGTCAATATAGCTGCTGCGCCTGGCTTAGAATGCGAACCTAAAGCTGCAATCAATGTGATACAGGTCGTGTTTGATGAGCCCACGCATTGGGAGGTTCATCTCAGTGAGAGTGGGGTCTGGACTTACACGAACAACTATTGGGAGGGAAGTCGCATTCAGTTCATCCGAGCTGATGGCCAGACTGGATGGGCCGTCATTCGGGGCGGATGTTCAGTCTGCATTGACGGCAATATGCTCCACTTGTCTGGAGTCGAAGAAAGTCAAATCTCCTTGCAACCTCGTGAGGAGGTCAACAGATGAACACGATAATAAGCCTCCTCTCCATCATTGTTCTCTATCCTCTGATAAGCTTCGTGGTCAGTTGCTGGGCGTTCTTGGGCCCGAGAGTTTGGTCGAGTTTCGCTGGAGCTTGGTGGGTGTCCGCTTACTTGTTCATTGTTCTTCTGGCAGTCTTAGGTCTTAAGCTTATCCGCAAGACCACGCATTTTGCCCTTCGGGTTCTTGTAATCGTGATCCCGCTGGCTGCGTTTTTGAGCATGACGATTAGAACTCGCTTCTTACTTAATACTGAAGGCACAGCATTTATTCCGTTAATCTTCTTTTTCTTTTTAGGGGTAACGGTATCGTGGGCGGTCATTCTAATGTCGGATTGGAAAATCCCAGAGGAATTGCAGCGCGGTTTTATTCCATGGCTTGGATTCCTATGGATTTCGCCTCTGGTTTTAAGATGGCGCCCTTGTCTTATCGATCACGAAGTGTACTTCGACCTTTTCGGATATTTCATCTCCCTGCTTCCTGTAACGTTGGGCGCGACCGCCGCCCTTTTTCAGTTAGATCGGCGGAGACTCAGTTGAAGAGGTGCTCCAGAAAAGGATGGAGATTTATATGTATTGAATGGTAAGTTTTGCTTTTGACATCTCTATCTACCGCTGCCCTACGAGGCAAGCCAGGCGTTAAAGTGTCAAAAGTAAAGATCTGCCCCCTAGCGGAGTGTGGGGGTCGCGTCTTGCAATCAAACACCTCGTAAAGCCCTGACCTGCCTGTTTCACACAGGTTGCAGCCGTAGGGCCACGCCACAATTCCAAGTCGAGCCTCATACCGGCGGCTTCACATCGAGGGAGCTAGAACCCGAGCCAGGAAGTCCTCGATGCGGCTGCGAGCAAACAGATTCGCCTGGCTGAAGGGAATAAGGTAGAACTCATGGCCTGTCCCGTGTTCATTGGGTCTTGCTTTCGACACCAAGAATCAAGTTCCCCACGCTTAATTCCTCAAAACCCCGGGTTACAAGAAGCTCTTCCTCTTCCAGGCTAAGGGCATCCTCCAAGTCCGCCAGGCGTTTGGGCACCAGGACGATCCGCGAGCCCTCTACGGCTATCTGGCTGGATGAAGTCCCCCTCCAGCAACCCCAGCTCCTCGAATATGCGCTTGGGAATCGTTATCTGCTGGTTGGTACGGATCTTTACAATGGCCATGCCATCTCCTTCCCGATTTCGTTAGTAATTCATCAGCTGGTCATATAACCCTGGCCTAAAGCCTCGGCAGACCACCGGGAAAGCTCAGCCACACCACCCTGGTGCGAGCTGGGATCAAGGAAAAGCTAGAGAAAGAAATGAAAAAGAATGCCTGATCTTGTGTGTCCAAGGGACACCTGAGCACCTAGCCAGGGCTGTGCCGAAGATCAAGGCGAACCCTCTGGCGACTGAAAAAGCACGCTTTCCTAAAGCAACCCTCCTCTGCTCCCGTTTGAATGTAAGCAAAGCTGATGCTCGATTGCAAGACACGACCCTACACACTCTATTGCTGCCCTTGCCTGGCACCACGTCGGGGAATTATAGTTACGCGGAAGTTACCGCCAGAGCCACAGAGGTGAGGCAAGTGCGTAAAGTATGGACATTTGCGCTCATGGCCCTCCTCCTCGCTCCACAATCCACCTGGAAGACCGCTACCTGGAAACAAGAAGAGTTGCTGGCGTTCGAACCCGTGGTCGAATTGATGGAGATGATCGCTTCGGCGGGGGAGGCGGAGAGGGAGACTGTGGCCACGGCCCTCACAGCCTTCATGGAGCAGTTGACATCCTTTTTGAAAGGACAAGGGGTACCGGCGGAAACGCTCGATCGGCTGATCAGGGAGTTTAGCGAAGCTCAGGAGGAGTTCTTAGGGGACAGGGTTTCCGCCGATGAGTTCGGGGAGAGAGTCGCCGCGCTGGCGCGGAAGCTCCAGGCGGAGGCAGAAGAGCAGGGCGTTCAGGGATTACCGGAAAAGCTTCTTGAGGAAATCGGACTCGACCCCGAAACGATCGAAGCTTTGCGCACCGAGGCCGATTTGGACCCCGAAGAGATAGTGGAGATCGCCGAACGTATCGCCGAGGAAAACGCCGCCCCCGAGGACGAAGTCCCCCCGGAGGAAGGGCCTCCCCCCGACGAGACGGAGCCCCCGGGTGACGAGGCGCCGCCCGACGAGGGCCCTCCACCTGACGACTCGGAACCCGCGGGGGACGAAGCGCCTCCTCCTGACGACAACCCCCCACCCGACGATTCAGGACCCCCTGCGGACGAACCACCGCCTGATGATTCAGAATCACCTGACGACGAGCCACCCCCTGACGACAGCCCTCCTCCCGACGATCCAGGACCTCCCCCGGAAGACGAGGTGCCACCTGAAGATACAGGGCCCTAACGGCACTGGAGCCATCTAGACTCGATCACAACAACCTAGGGGGCCATGAATAGGCGAGCGAACACCCGGAAAAGCTGTCCGTTCTCTCGCAGGTGAATCCAGCCGGAGGGCCCGAGTTCAGCCGGTCAAAAGCTCCTTTGCTACCTCCTCGAGATCCATTCTCCTTCCCCGTTCCAGGGCCCGCTCGAGCACCTCCGGCGGGAGCGCGGATCGCAACCGGGGCAGGATGTCCTCTGCGTCCTCTTTGGCGTCGATCTCCAGTGCGGGATGGTGGAGGACCAGTCCCAAGAGCTCTGCCGCTCGATCCTTCTCCCCTTGGCGCATGAAGTACCCAGCCATTTTGGCCAGACACCCAAGCACCATGGGGATCGCGTGGATTTTCAACGCCTTGCCCAGGGCCTCCCGCAGATAGCCGTATCCCTCCCCATCTTCCCCCACCGCGAAGCACACCTCACACAGGTTCATCAGGGAGATGACCACTCCCACGGAGTCACCGGTCTCCCTCCGCTCTGCCAAACTCTCCAGGTATAACCTCTTGGCCTCCTCGTACTCGCCCATCCGATAGGCGAGGTTCCCCAGGTTGCTTAGGGAGCCGGCGATGCCGCTTCTGTTCCCGGTTTCCCTCTCGATCGCCAAGCCCCTCTCATGGAACCGCCTCGCCTGTTCGAAGTCCTCGAGCTTCGTCGCCACGACCCCGAGGTTGTTCAAGCATCGGGACATGCTCGGGAGATCACCGAGTTTTTCGCTGATAGCGAGGCTCTCCGTGAAGAGAACCTGGGCTTCCTCCAAGTCGCCCAAAAGGCCGTGGATGATGCCCAGATTGTTGAGGGTGATCGCCATCCCCCGCTGATTGCCGAGCTCCCGCTCGATGGCAAGGCTCTCTTGATATAGCGCCTTCGCCTCTTCGTATTTCCCCAGGTTCCAAGCCACGGTCCCCAACGCGTTGAGGGTCCAAGCGGCCCCAAAGCGATCGCCGATCTCTCGGGTCAGGGCCAGGGCCTCCCGGAGGAGCCCCTCGGCCTCGTGATAATTCCCGAGGAACGACGTCACCTCGCTCACTAAGGTCAAGATGAAGGCTGTCTCCTTCTTGTCACCGAGTTCCCTGGCCAAAGCGAGCCCCTCTTCCAAAAGCGCCTTCGCTTCCTTGGAGGACCCCAGACAGTGTTGAAATCGCCCGGCCCTTGCCAAGACCTTGGCCAGAAGGAGATTCCTTTTGCCTCGTTCCTTCAGGGCTCTGATCGCTCCCCCGAAGGCCTCTTTCCCTTCCTGGAATCGCCCCCGGATCTCATAGAACCGGTAGAGGCCATCGATTAGGTCCTCTAGCCCCTTTTCCTCGANGTTCTCTAACGCGAATTCCCACGCTGCCCTCAGGTTCTCGAGCTCGTCCTTCAGTTCGTTTAAGGCCACTTCTTGGTCCCCGCCGACGAGTCGCTCCGCATGGTGTTTGGCGAATGCGGCGTAGTAGAAGCAGTGTCGCTGCCGGACCTCGTGCTCCTCTTTCGCGTCCTCACGCAGCTTTTCGCGTCCATACCCTCGCAAAAGCTCGTGCAGCCCGTAACGTCCCCCCTGCCCCCGGGTGAGGAGGGATTTGTCCACGAGGGAAGACAGGACCGGAAGAGAAACGCCGGCCACCTCCGCGGCAGCCTTCCTCCCGAAGCCCCCGCGGAATACCGAGAGCCTCCTGAACGCCCCCTTCTCTTCTTCCGAAAGTAGCCTCCAGGAGTGATCGAACACGGCCCTGAGGCTCCGGTGCCGCTCGGGGATATCGCGGAAGGAGGCGGTGAGGAAATCCATGCTCTGTCGGATCTCCTCCTCGATCTCCCCCAACGGCAGCACCCTGAGCCAGGAAGCGGCGAGCTCGATAGCCAGCGGCATCCACCCGACGAGTGCACATATGCGGGTGATCTCCGCGGCATCGCCGTCAGAGGGGGCGAAGTCCGGGCAGACCCTCCTCGCGCTCTGGAGGAAAAGCTCCACCGCGCTGCGCTGCTCGAGCCCGCCTACCTCGATCAACCACTCCCCCTGTAGGTTCAACCTCTCCCGGGAGGTGACGATCAGCTTCACCGCCGGAGCTCCCCGCAGTATCTCCGCCATCAANCTGGCCCCTTCCATCAGGTGTTCGAAGTTATCGAGGANGATGAGCATCTCCTTCTCCCGCAGGTAATCCAGGAGCTGGACCTTCGGATCGCCCCCTTGATAGAAGGAGAAACCAAGGGAATCGGCCATGGTGGGCACGAGGTGCTCCGCCGAGCCCAGGGGTGCCAAGGGGACGAAGAAGACCCCGTGGGCAAAGGCCGTCAGTTTCCTGGTGGCTGCCTCCAAGGCGAGGCGCGTCTTCCCTATCCCTCCGGGCCCGGTCAGGGTAATGAGCCGGCAGGCGGGGTTCTCCAGGAGCTTCTCTATTTCCGCGAGCTCTCCTTCCCTGCCCACGAAGGGGGTAGTCGGCGTGGGGAGATTGTGGGGAGGCCTTCGGGGTTTTTCCGGCAGGGCCTCCTCGGCGGCCGAAGGTTTCACCACCACGTCCGGTTCAATCCCCAAAGCCGAGATATCCGTCTGCCCGACCTGGTAAACCGGGCTGAAGATCTCCTTGGTAGGCAGGGGCTTGTACCTATCGAGGCGCACCAGGGTCCCGGAGATGATCCGCTCCCCCTTCTGGGGGAACCTGAGATGGGTCCCCCACCCCGGCTTCCCCTCGAACAGGGGCACGAGCTCGATGTCGGCCACGGGGCGTATGCCGGGATGGGGACGGGCGGGGAAGATGATCGCCGTGTGGCCGAGCTCCGCGGTGTTCAAGAGGATGGTGAAGGTGTGGCTGCTCTTCTCCTGGAGGTAGTAAAAGGCCCGCGCAGCGTGGACGAAGGCCCCGGGCTCGGGGTTGAGGGCCGAGACGAATATGTAGTGCAATCCCCCCTCGGTGAGGGATTTGAGGAAGTCGAACATCGGGACCTTCTTTTCCCCGCCCACCTCTCCCACGTAATCCTTGCAGATCAGGAACAAAAAATTGCCCCAGTTCGTGACGAATTTATGGAGGATGCGGCCGCAGAACAGGGTCTCCCGGACGGAGAGGGAGAACTCCCCGGAGAAGGGCGTGAGCTTAAGCTGGGTGAAGATGTGCAAGGCCTCGCTGGTTTTTATAAGGATGCGGCAGAAATTAGCCATCTGGAGGCCCTCCTCGACGCTGGACAGCCCCTGCTGCTCCAGCTCCTCCGGAGAAAGGAGGGGGACGAGATCCCGAAGAGGCGTGTGTTCGTAGCAGATGTTCACGACCAGCTCGCCCTCGATTCCCCTCACCGCTTCCTCGAAGCGGAGAAGGTGGCTGAAGGGGGCGGTGAGTTCCGGGAAGAGGAGCAAATCTATGCCGCTTTGGGAAGCATATTCAATGATCTTGAGGATCTTGCGGCCCTGTTTCTCGGGGTCTCGGCACTTGATCAGGTTTCGCGTCCTCAAAAGCTCGGGATTGAAGGCGGGACTGATCTGGGCCAAGAGGATCGACAGGGAATCCTTAGGTCTCCGGAAATCTAGCCTGTGTTCCTTTACCGACAGGCCAGACGGTCCTTCTCGAAACTCCCACCGGGCCACGGGCCTCACTCCCCGAGTATTCGCTCTAATCACTAATCAAAATTGCATTGTACTCCAAATATCAAGCCTACGAAGGTCCCGAAGCGTTGCGTGGGGGCGGCGTGGGGGTCGCGTCTTGCAATCAAACNCCTCGTAAAGCCTTGACCCGCCTGTTTCACGTTTACAGCCGTAGGGCTATGCCACAAATCCAAGTCGGCCCCCATGCCGACCAGCTCAACTCACATCGACGGAGCGAGAACCCGGGCCAAAAAGTCCTCTATGCAGCTGCGGGCAAGCAGATTCGCCTGACTGAAAGGAATGAGGTGGAACTCATGGCCGGCCCCGGGGATGAGCACCAGCTCCGCCTCCACTCCGGCAGCATCCAAGGCCTGGGCCATGGCGACGGAGTGCTCCACCGGGACCACAGTGTCGGCGGTGCCATGGATGAGAAGGAATGGGGGTGCGTCCGGGCTCACCCAGGAGATGGGGGAGGCCTCCCGCCACAGCTCGGGATCCTCCTCATAAGTGGCGCCCAGGAAGTCAGCGACCACCGGCGCCCCGGCCGGATCGGAAGCGTACAAGGTGAGGTCCATGGGCCCGTACAAGGACACCACCGCTTTCACCCGCACGTCCCCCTCGCCGCAGGCACCCAGGGATGCGGGAGCCAGGGCCAGCAAAGCGGCCAGGTGCCCGCCGGCCGA
>MTNI01000090.1 GCA_002011415.1 Candidatus Acetothermia bacterium JdFR-47 | reverse complement strand
AAAGCTCGTACTCGATCTCCGCGCCCTCGCTTGAGAGAAAGACACGACGGGAGGACCACTCCTGGTAATAGGCGGTGGTGGTGGTCACCCCAGGGATTCTCAGGGCGAGCTCGTTGTAATGGGCTAGGAGGTCGAGCTTCTCCGCCAGGGGGACCTGGCGGGGGTCAGACTCCGGCCGGACGGGGTACTCCCCTTTGATGGCCGCCGGGGCCAACGTCACGGGCTGCCGCCGGGACCTTCCCACGGCCCGACTGGCTCCTTCCGCCTTCCGCAGGGCCTCTGGGAGGTCCTCGGGGCGGGAGACGGAACGGAAAGACTTCCCCCCTCCCGCAAAGGCCCGAACGTGTCCCCCTTGAGTGGAATAGGTCTTACATTCGGTGAGCGCCTTTCCCCGGAAGACGATCTGAATCCGACGGTTCTCCTCCCACCGGACGTCCGCGTAACCGTCCCGGAAGCCAGCCAGGAGAACCCTTACCCGCCCGAGCACCCTGCCCCCTTCACGGCGCCCATTCTAGCCCTCGACCAAGGCGATGACAAAACGCCCCTCGGAAGGGGAGATGTGGTTTCCCTGCCCGTTTTTTGCTCGTAAACTGGGGGCTATGCTACAGGTGTTCGTGCCGCTGTTCATCGCAGTGGCCGCTGCAATGGTGGGGCTGGGGGTTATCTCCCCCATCCTTCCCCTGTACGTGAAGGAGTTCGGTGCCGGCGGGGCACAGCTCGGGCTCGTGTATGCCGCCTTCTCCATCTCCCGTTTGCTGCTCGGCCCGTTGTTCGGGCGCCTGTCGGACCGTGTCGGGCGGCGGCGCATGATCGCGGTGGGCCTGGCCACGTACACAGCAGTTTCCATTCTGTACGTGATCGCGGAGTCCCTGTGGCAGCTAGCCGCCTTCCGGCTCCTCCACGGGGTGGCGTCGGTGCTCGTCACCCCCATCGCCCAGGCCTACGTGGGCGACGTGACCCCTCCGGGCCGGGAGGGCCGGACCATGAACGTGTTCTATAGCTCCATGTTCCTGGGGATGGCCCTGGGNCCGCTTCTCGGGGGGAGCCTGGCCGAGAGGTGGGGCCTCATGGCTCCGTTTTTNGCCATGGGGTGCCTCACCTTCNTCGCGTTGCTCGCGGTGCTCGCCCTGGTGCCGGAGGACAGAGGGCAGAAGCACGTCCACCCGGATCAGCCCCGTCCCTCGCTGAGGCGAGCGCTCAGGTCTCCGGTGGTGTGGGGAATCGTGATCTACAACGCCACCCGCGGCTTCTGGCGCCAGGGGTTCAACGCGTTTTGGCCGCTCCTTGGGGCAGCGGTGGGGCACGGGGAGACCGCCTTAGGAAGCGTCCTCACCGCCTACCTCTTTGCTCAGGCCATTCTTCAGATCCCGTTTGGCTTTTTGGCCGATCGCTTCCCCCGCCTCCCCCAGATCGTGCTTGGGGGGACGCTGGCGCCAGCGGTGCTGTTTGCGGTGCCGGCCGTCGCGAGCTCCCTCGGTTGGGTGCTCGCCGGCGGGGTGTTCATGGGCGCGGCCAGCGCCCTGGGCCGGGCCTCGGTGGTGGCCATGCGCACCGCCTGCGGTCGGGTGCACGGCATGGGGACCCTGGCCGGGATCAACAGCTCAGCCTTCGCCCTGGGGCAGTCCCTAGGCCCGATGGCGGCCGGACTCGCCTACGACCTCGGCGGCCTCACGGCCCCTATGTACCTGGGCGGCGCGGTGGGCCTGGCCGGGTCGTTGATCTCCGTCCTCGTAATCAGGCAAGGTGCCCGAGAGCTCGAGGCCGCCGCGGCGGCCGGGAAGCCCCCGGCTGGCTGCTAGCCCCGCCGCTCCCAGGGCCGGCGGAACCGGTTTTCCTTCCCCTGAAGGAGGCGCTTGATGTTGGAGCGATGGGTCCAGAACACGAGGAGCGCCAGGGCCACGGTGAGCCACTGTACGGCGGGGTGCACCGGGTGCCCAGCCCGTGAAAGGAGCCAGGTCACCAGGGGCAAGGCGGCCGCGGCCGTGAGCGACCCTACGGAGACGATCCCGGTCCCGAAAACGAGAAGGAAGAACACCCCAGCGCAGATCCCCACCGGAAGGGGGACCAAAGCGAGGAGCATCCCGGCCCCGGCGGCCACACCCTTCCCCCCGCGGAAGCCGAGGTACGGCGAGAAGATGTGCCCCAGCACCGCCCCCACACCCCCGGCGATGGCGAGGTACACCGGCTCCAAACCCGAGAGCGGGATCTTGGGGAGGAGCCAGGTGGCGAGATACCCCTTGGCCAAGTCCACGGCCATCACCGGAACCCCCACCTTCCAGCCCAGCACCCGCAGCGCGTTGGTGCCGCCCACGTTCCCCGAGCCGTGCTGGCGGATGTCCACCCCCTTGAGGCGCCCTGCAAGCCAGGCCGTGGGGATCCCCCCGAGGAGATATCCTAAGACGCCCACCACGATGACGGAAAGAAAACTCATCATCCCTCCCTAAGCTCCTCTATCCGCCGGTCCACCCAGTCCATGTCGAGTAAGGCCACCCCGAACGCCCCCAGCCCCGCGTGTACCCCCAGGGCAGGNGAGGCGTCCACGATGTGCACCTCGAGATCCGGGGCCCNGCAGGCCTCGGCCAAGCGCCCGGCCAGGGCCTCCGCCACTCCGATGGCNGCCGCGTGGGGGATNATCACAGCCGGCCGCCGCATCTCCGCCAGTGCCTTGGTCCCCAGCGCCACCAGCCGCGACAGGAGCTGCCTCGCTCCCCAGGCCGGGGCCACGGGGCTGATCTTCCCGCCCCCCACCGAGATCACCATCCCCAGGCGCATGCGCCCGGAGAGCCAGCCGGCCACCCAGGGGATGCGCCCCGAGCGCCCCAGAGGCGAAAGGTCCGGAAGGCCTGCCCAGAACCGCACCCTCTCCGCTGCCTCCTGGGCTAGCCGGACCACATCGTCCGGGGACAGGCCGGCCGCCGCGCCCTTCGCCGCCGCCCAGGCCACCAGGCCCAGCCCTCCGGATAGGGTCCCGGTGTCCACCACCTTTACGTCCAGCCCCTCTTTACTTAGCTCCTCCGCTGCCCCCCGAGCCACGTTCCAGGTGCCGGAGAGGTCCGCGGCCAAGACGAGGGCCACCACGTGGGAGAAGGACTGGCCCAGATGGCGGAACACCTCCAGGAAGTCGGCCGGGGGCGGCTGTGAGGTGCTCGCCTCCTTCGCCCCCCGCATGCGTTCGTAAAAGCCTTTCGGCGTGAGCTCCACTCGGTCACGGAACTCCTCTCCCTCGACCCGCACCCGCAGGGGCACGATCTGGATCCGGAACCGGGTCATCAGGTGTTCGGGAAGATCACAGGAAGTGTCCACCACCAGGGCGAGGCGTCCTTTCTTCTCCTCTCCATAGGCCTCGGCGTGCTGGGCCCACATGTCGTCCACCTTCTCGTCCCCCACCTGGCCGAACTCGCGTACCACCTCGAGGGCCCGGGCCGGAGTGTTCGTATGCACATGGAGGTGGAGAAACGACGGGGTGCCGGCCACCACCACTGAATCGCCGAGCTTGCCCAGCGCCTCCTTGATCTCCCCGGCCGGGAGCCCCTCCCCCCGCAGAGTGCACTCGGTGCAGTAGCGGAAGACGATGGAGCTGGGCTCGTAACGGACCTTTGCTTTAGGGGTCTCAGGCGATGTGCCGATGCGGCTTATCTCGTCCACCTCGCCGGTGACGATGTAGTGAACGATCCCCTCCAGGAAACGCACGAAGCCCAGGGCGCCGGCGTCCACCACGCCCGCCTCCCGCAGGGCGGGGAGGAGGTAGCGGCTCTTGCGCAGGGCCTCCTGGGCGGCGGCCAGCCCCTCGCGCATGACCGGGACGAAGTCGCCGAACCTGGTGGCCAGTTCCTCAACCTGCTGAGTGAAGGCCGAGATCGCGGACAGAATCGTGCCCTCTTTGGGGACGGCAAGGGCCTCCCAGGCCCGCTCGGCGGCCCGACGCAGAGCGCGGGCGAGGCCCTGCACCTCCACCCTTCGTTCCCCCGAAAGGCCCTCGGCAAGGCCTTGGAAGAACTGGGCCATGATCACCCCGGAGTTCCCCCGTGCCCCCCGCAAGGCGGCGGCCGCCACCCCTTGAGCTACCTCCCCCACTGCCGTGGCCCGCAGGCCCTTGAGGGCCTGGAGCACGGCCCACATAGTCACGGACAGGTTCTTTCCGGTGTCGGAGTCGGCCACCGGGAACACGTTGATCTGGTCGAGCTGGTCGGAGGAGGCGATCACCCGATGCGCCCCGGCCACCACCGCCCGCTTGAGCCGCGGGCCAGAAAGGTACCTGATACCAATAGGGCTCCTAAACGCCATCCCAAAGCCATGATAGCCTCCGCAGCCGCCGTTCACCAAATATCGTGAGGGGTAAAATCAAGGGTCATGACAAGGTTGGCGGCGGGAGAAAAGTTCCAAATTAAGACCAAGCTCCGGCCTCGGGGTGATCAGCCCAAGGCGATCAGGGAGCTCACCGAGGGTGTGCTCGCCGGGCTCCGCTACCAGACCCTGCTCGGGGCCACCGGCACCGGGAAGACGTTCACCATCGCCCACGTGATCCAGAACGTCCAAAAGCCCACCCTGGTTATCGCCCACAACAAAACCCTGACCGCCCAGCTTTACGGAGTTCCGCGAGCTCTTCCCCGATAACGCCGTCCACTACTTCGTTTCCTACTATGACTACTACCAACCGGAGGCCTACATCCCCCAGACCGACACCTACATCGAAAAGGACGCCCAGATCAACGAGGAGATCGACCGGCTGCGCCACGCGGCCACCTCCGCCTTGCTCGAACGCCGGGACGTGATCATCGTGGCCAGCGTCTCCTGCATCTATGGCCTGGGTTCCCCCACCGACTACGCCGCCATGGCCCTGACCCTGGAGGTGGGAGGGGAATACGACCTGAACGATGTCCTAAGGCAGCTCGTGCTCCTCCAGTACCGCCGGAACGAGCTCGCCTTCGAGCGGGCTACGTTCCGTCTGCGGGGGGACGTCCTCGAGATCATCCCTGCCTCCGAAGAGGTGGGCTACCGCATCGAGTGGTTCGGGGACGAGGTGGAGCGGATCTCGGTGGTCGATCCCCTCACCGGGGACGTGCTCGCCTCCCGGGACCGGGTCACCATCCCCCCGGCCACTCACTTCGTGACCCCGGAGGAGCGCTTGAGAAGGGCCATCGCCGAGATCGAAAAGGAACTGGAGGAGCGCCTGGCCGAGCTTCGGGCCCAGGGGAAGCTCCTCGAGGCCCAGCGGCTCGAGCAGCGCACCCTGTACGACCTAGAAATGCTCAGGGAGATGGGCTACTGCCCCGGGATCGAGAACTACTCCCGGCACCTGGATGGCCGCGCCCCTGGGGAGCCGCCCTGGACCCTCCTCGACTACTTCCCCCCAGACTTCCTGGTGGTGATCGACGAATCCCACCAAACAGTGCCCCAGCTCCACGCCATGTACCACGGCGACCGGTCCCGCAAGGAGACGCTGGTGGAGTACGGGTTCCGCCTTCCCTCCGCCCTGGACAACCGGCCGCTTACGTTCGAGGAGTTCGAGGCNCGCCTGTCGCAGGTGATCTTCATGTCCGCGACGCCCGGGCCGTATGAGCGCAGGGTGTCCCAGAAGATCGTGGAGCAGATCGTCCGCCCCACGGGCCTCGTGGACCCAGCCCTCGAGGTGCACCCGGTTAAGGGACAGATCGACCACCTGATCGGCGAAATCCGGAAGGTGATCGAGCGGGGGGAGCGGGCCCTGGTGACCACCCTCACCAAACGCATGGCCGAGGACCTCACCGAGTACCTGGNGGAGCTGGGNATTCGAGCGCGGTACCTGCACTCGGAAATCGAGACCCTGGACCGGGTGGAGATCCTGCGGGAGCTGCGCCTGGGGAAGTTCGACGTGCTAGTGGGGGTAAACCTCCTTCGCGAGGGGCTCGACCTCCCGGAGGTATCGCTCGTGGCCATCCTGGATGCGGACAAGGAGGGATTCCTGCGCTCTGCCACCTCCCTCATCCAGACCATCGGCCGAGCGGCGCGAAACGTCCGGGGCAAGGTGATCCTGTACGCCGACGAGGTGACCAACGCCATCCGGGAGGCGGTGGAGGAGACGAATCGCCGCCGCAAGATCCAGCTCGAGTACAACAAAAAGCACGGCATCACCCCCAAGACCGTGGAGAGAGCGATACGGGACCACTTCGCCGAGGTGCGCGGCGGGCCGGTGGAGGAAATCCCCCTCCCCAAGGCCCCGGAGCGGCTCACCCGGGAGGAGCTCGCCCAGGCCATCAAGGACCTGGAACGCCAGATGCGCGCTGCGGCCGAGCGCCTGGAGTTCGAGCTCGCCGCCGCCATCCGGGACAAGATCCGCGAGCTCCGCCGCCTGATGTGATTCTTCCGAAACGCCCTGCCAGCGTCTTAGAAGGGCGGATCATGTCAAGGCACAGGATATGACTTGATACAATGCGGACGAGCGTGATGCTCCCTGAGGAGCTTGTAAGGGAGATAGACCAGACCGCGGACTGCAGGCAGTGGAGGCAGCCTGGGAGCGCCCGAATAAGCTGAAGTTCGCAGAGATCTTGGCCCAGGCCGCCGGGGCCTGGGGCGACGAGAAACACCCCGACCTCGCCACGCAGGACGACATCAACCGCTATCTGCACAGGGTCCGTCAGACCACTGAAAAGCGGCTTCAAGCGCAATGAAGACGCTTCAGCCCACTCGCCCTTCACATGACTTTGATAACCGAAGCGGCGATATTGTTAAAGCATCTTTCAACGCTGCTCTCCGTCTAATGCGCAGAGCAACTCTCTCGCGCCAGTTCGCTGCAGTATCAAGTCTCATAGCAAGTAACAAATGTGCGAAGTTCTTTTGAAATGTTTCGCCTTCATCTTCGTCTCGAGGTATGGTACGTACTAATTCAGCAAAAAGTTTAAACACAGCTCGCGAACCATAAATCATCAAGAGCGACCGCCAAAGAGCAAGTTCTGTAGCCCAACGTCCTTGGCCTTCCATACTAGCTTCCTCAACAGTTTGCTCTGGCATTTTTGCACCTATGAATGCGAGCAACGCTTTACCGTAAGGAATGCTTTNAGTTTGCTTTAGCGAGAAATTAGCTTTATAAAATGATTCCAAAAATTTAGTATATGCCTCACGTTTCTTTTCTATAAGTGCCTGTCTTTGCTCAAACCAGCCTCGAACAACATACCCAATGACAAGCGTTAACGCGCTAATAAATGGAATCCATCGCTCAACGACTTCCATTCTCTCGCCTCCTTAAATTTACTCCTATTTCACCTGCACTTGCGTTTTTATAATAGGTTGCTTAATGGCAGGATAAAGGGCGTCGATTTGCGTTTGAATCACAATGGTTCTAGCTAAAGCAGTGATGACGCAGCAGTAGGTGCGGATCTCGTCGAGGGAAAGGGCTCGGCCTTTGCGGTCCTTGAGCCACTTGTGGCACACCTGGTAGCTGTCCGCCTGCCCCAATTTACATTTTTCACCCAGATCCACTATAGGCCCCTGAGCTAAAGGTCTGCAAACAGCCCTCTCGCCGCGGAGCAAAAGGCCACCCAGTAACCCCAAGCGCTGGTCTAGGCCGGGAGGAGGAAAAGCACGGCTACCCATGCCATGTCACTAACTGGATCGTTTCGGTATCTGGTTCGAANGCGGGCGCGGGGGTATGATTTAGGTGGCGTTATAGTGCCTAAATAGAGGAGGGAGAGCGCGTTTCTAACCCCCTTATGGAGAAACTGATCGTCCGGGGAGCAAGAGAACACAACCTGAAGAACATCGACCTCGAGATCCCGCGCAACAAGCTCGTCGTAATCACCGGGATCTCGGGGTCGGGGAAGTCCTCTTTGGCGTTTGACACCATTTACGCCGAGGGTCAGCGCCGCTATGTGGAGTCGCTCTCCGCCTACGCTCGCCAGTTCTTGGGGCT
>MTNI01000061.1 GCA_002011415.1 Candidatus Acetothermia bacterium JdFR-47 | reverse complement strand
AGGGCATCGATACGCTCGCGATCGAATCCGACCACGATCTCGCCATCGATCTCCACGACCGGCACCCCTTGCTGGCCAGACTTACGGATCATCTCCATGGCCGCCTCCATGTCGGAGGCTACGTCCACTTCCTGGTACGGGATACCGCGCTCATCCAAATACCGCTTCACCGCTTGGCACCAAGGACACGTAGGGGTGGTGTAGACGATCACCTCATGCTCCATGTCCTACCTCCTCTTTCAGCTCGCGCAGGACGTCCGCCCGCAGGAGCTCCCTGAGGCGGGGGGTGAGCTCCAGACAACGAGCACGACCGCGCCTGGTCCTGAGGATGAACCCCGCCTCCTCCAGCATGCGCAGGTGATAAGACACNGCTGGGTTTGAAAGGCCCAGCTCCTCGGCGATCTCCCCACAACTCGGGAGCTTGCCCCCGAGGAGGAGCCCCAGGATCCTCAGCCGGTCCTCGCTCCCCAGAGCGGAAAATTCCTGCGCCAGCCTTTTGATCTCCATCGCTTCGACCGCGAGTATAGCCATGCATGGTAAAGGTTTCAAGACTTTTAGAATTTCAAACTTTTGAAAATATTTCTCCGTTTGAGTACTCTATTGAGAGGAGGTGGCCATGGAGGCAAAAGTGATCTGGCATGAAGGCATGAGGTTCGTGGGGATAGGACCCTCAGGGCACGGGGTGCTCCTGGACGCCGCGCCGGACGTGGGGGGAGACAACACAGGGCCCCGGCCCACGGAACTCTTGCTCTTCGCCCTGGGGGGCTGCACCGGGATGGACATCATCTCCATCCTCAAAAAAATGCGCACCCCACCCCGCAAGTTCGAGGTGGTGATATCGGCGGAACGGGCTCCCGCACACCCTAAAGCGGTGCGCAAGGTACATATCACTTATCGGGCAGAGGGGGTTCCGGAGGAGAACCTGGAGAAGGCAGCTCGGCTTTCCCAGGAGAGATATTGTTCGGTGGCACACTCGCTCTCCGCCGAGCTTTCGTCTTCCGTTGAGGCCCTACCCTAAAAGCTCGAGCAGCCGGTCCAGCTCCATCCCCTCGGAGACGAGCTGCTCCACCAGGGCGAGTTGCCTCTCTCCGGTCAGGGGAAGGCGCCCTAGCATGCCCTCGGCCGCCTCGGCCACGGTCATGGTGTCCTGGGGCGCCACCGCCACGGTAACCCCCCGCTCCGCAGCCCGGGTGAGGATGGCCTGCTCTGGGCGCAGGCCTCCGGTGAGGATCAGGGCCCGCACCCGGGGCGAGGTCAGGGTCACGGCCTGGATGTCCGCCCGATCCCCCCCGGTCACTACCGCAAGCTGCCCTGGGATGCGCCTGAGGTATCTGAGCGCCGCTTCCGCCCCCATCGCCCCCACCAGGAACCGCTCTACCTCCGCCTCCGGATCCCCAGGGACCAAGACTTCCACCCCCAGGGCCTCGAGCACGTCCCGCACCCGCACCGCCCGCAGCCGCCGCTCGAACGGGAGCACTCCCAACACCGGCACCCCTCGCTCCTCGAGGAACGGCACCACGTACCCTCGCACCTCCTCGAGCTCCGTGTCGGCGGACACCTCGTTTATCACCACACCCAGGAGGCGTGCCTCTCCCCCGATAAGGCACACCCCCGCGAGAATCCTGTCTACGCTAGCCTCTCCCCGGTAACGCGAGAGGAGCAAAATGGGGGCGGAAAGGCGGCTGGCGATCGCGCAATCAGAGAGCCCAGAGAGAAGCCCCCGCCCCAGCCACTCCCGCCCCTCCAGGATGAGGATGTTGGCCGCAAGGTCCGCCACGGCCTCGATCCTCTCCCACGCCCCCTCCGGAGGGCGCCAGGCCCGCGGCATCTCCCCGCCGAGCACCGGCACCAATTCCTCCACGTCCCCTATGATCCCCAAGGCGTCGGCCACCACCTCCGCATCGCGGTCGAAAGGGCGCCCTTCCCGGTAGGTGCTCGCCCAACCCACGGGCTTGCGATAGGCCACGGAGAGACCTCTCCCCATGAGCGCCCGGGCCAGTCCCACTGCAAGCGAGGTCTTGCCCGCCTTCTCCTCCACCGCCGCAAGGTAAAGCTTCTTCATCGCCCCTCCCCCGACACCGTAAGCCTGAGATCCACCGCCACCACCCGATCCGGGTAACAAATAAGCGGGTTCACATCGAGCTCCACGATCTCCGCGAAGTCAGCGGCCAGCCGGCCAAGCCGCTCCACCGCTTCCACCAAACCCGGGATGTCCACCCCCGGCTCCCCNCGCACGCCCTGGAGGATGGGGAATCCCTTGATCCTCCGTACCAGGTCCTCGGCCTCCCCGTGNGACAGGGGGGCCACGGCAAACGCCACATCCCGCAGGACCTCCACGTGGATGCCCCCGAGCCCGAACATGACAAGGGGACCGAACGTGGGGTCCCTCACCATGCCTACGATGACCTCTCTTCCAGGGGGGAGCTGCTCTTGAACTAGGATACCCTCCAGACGTGCCTCTGGAAACCGCGTTCGCATCCGGTGGAGCATCTCCCAGGCAGCTTCCTCGACTTCCTCCCTCGGGACCCCCACCTTAACGCCGCCCACGTCCGACTTGTGCGTGAGGTCCGGGGACACCACCTTCAGCACCACTTCCTCCCCAAGCCCCTCGGCCAATCGGGCAGCCTCCTTGGGGGAACGGGCGAGACCCCCCTTAGCCGTAGGGATCCCATAGGCGGCGAGGAGCTCCATCGCCTCCACCCCCAGGCGGGGCCTCTCCTCAGCGATGGCCCGCCGCACGATCTCCTCGGCCCGGGCCCGGTCCACAGTAAACTCCCGGGGCTCCTCCCGAGGGGCGCCGCGGATCTTGGCGTAATCGGCGAGCACTCGCAGGGCCCGCACGGCCCGGGCTGGATCGAAGAAGGAGGGGATTCCCGCCTCAAGGAGGATGCTCTCCGCCTCCTCCCCCAGCTCCCCGGCCATGAAGCTGCACACCAGGGGCTTGCCGAACTTCTCCCGCGCCTGGGCCAGTATCCCTGCCAGCTCAGCGTAGGTGAGGATGGCCACCGGCGCGGACAAGGCCACCACCATATCCACGTTGGGATCAGCCGTTACGATGTCCACGGCCTCCCGGTACCGGTCAGCCCGGGCGTCCCCCAGGATGTCCACCGGGTTGTAGATGTTGGCTGCCTTCGGCATCCGCTCGGCCAGGGCGCGGGCGGTGTGCTCGGCGAAATGGGCCACCTTCAGGCCCTCCCACTCCACGGCGTCGGTGGCCATCACCCCCGCCCCGCCCGCGTTGGTGACGATGCCCACCCGCCGCCCTCGGGGCAAGGGCTGTCGGGCCAAGGAGTAGGCGTAGTCGAACAGCTCCTCCACGTTTTGGGCCCGGATGACCCCGGCCTGGCGGAAGGCCGCCTCGTAGGCCTGATCGGAGCCGGCCATGGTCCCGGTGTGGGACGAGACGGCCCGGGCCCCGGCCTCCGCCCGCCCCGCCTTGAGGACCACCACCGGTTTCTCCCGGGTCACCTCCCGCGCGGTGCGGATGAAGGCCTGCCCGTCCGACACCCCCTCGAGGTAGGCGACGATAACGTGGGTCGTGGGGTCGTGGGCGAAGGCGATGAGGAAATCCACCTCGTTGAGCACCGCCTTGTTCCCCAAGGAGACAAAATGCGAAAAACCGAGCCGCTCGTGCCACGCCCAGTCCAACACCGAGGTGCAGAAGGCCCCGGACTGGGACATGAAGGCTATCTCCCCCGGAAGGGCCCCCCGGGGGGCGAAGGTGGCGTTGAGCCCCACCCGGGTGGAAATGAGACCGAGCACGTTGGGGCCAAGCAGGTTTATGCCATACTTCCCCGCGATCTCCACCAGCTCGCGTTCCCGGCGCGCCCCCTCCTCCCCGGCCTCCTTGAACCCACCCGAGATGATCACCACATTCCGGATGCCGCGCTGGCCGCAGGCCTCCACCACCCTCCCCACCATGGGGGCCGGCACCACCACCACGGCCAGGTCCACCGCCTCGGGAAGCTCGTTCACGCTGGACACACAGGGGCGCCCCATGAGCTCCGAGTACTTGGGGTTGACCGCGTACACTGGACCCGAGAAGGAGGAAACCACGTTTTTGAACAGAGCATGGCCAATCTTACCCTCGGTCCCGGAGGCGCCGACCACCGCCACCGAACGAGGGAACAGTAGCCCGCTTAAGTCCCTTTCCATGGCCTTCCATGGTAGCCGCCTCCATAGGATCTCCACAACCTCTGCACCGTTTCTCGACGCCCACGAGGCACAATGCTTGCGGCCAAGCGGAAGAGCTTGAAAACGCGAGAGCCCAACCGCCACAGCCGCCCACCCGCCCGGAGGGGGGTCGGGGAAAGAACAGCCCTAGACCCCCCTCCCCCTGGAGGTTAATCTCGTGGAGATGCGGAAGATATTGGTGGTCGAGGACGAGCGGCAGATCGCCCGCATGGTCCAGGCCTACCTCGCCCGGGAAGGCTTCAAGGTGGAGGTGGCCTTCGACGGCGAGGAAGGTTGGGTTCGGTTTCGGGACTGGCAGCCCGACCTCGTTATCCTCGACCTGATGCTCCCCCGACTTCACGGCCTGGACCTGGCCCGCAAGATCAGACAGGAGTCAAACGTGCCCATCATCATGCTCACCGCCCGGGCAGAGGAGGCTGACCGGGTGGCGGGCTTGGAGCTCGGGGCCGACGACTACGTGACCAAGCCCTTCTCCCTGAGGGAGCTCGCCGCCCGGGTGCGGGCGGTACTGCGGCGGGTGGAGGGCGATACCGGACGGGAGGTCATCCGCGCCGGGCCCCTCAGCGTGGACCTCGCTGCCCGGGAGGTGTACCTGGATGGCAGGCCAGTCGAGCTCACCCCTACCGAGTTCGACCTGCTCGCCTTCTTCGTCCGCCACCCGGGGCGGGTGTTCACCCGCCGGGAACTCCTGGAGGCGATCCAGGAACGCTCGTATGCCTCGCTCCCCCGCACCATCGACTCGCACGTGAAAAACCTCCGCCGCAAGATAGAACCCGACCCCGCCGAGCCCACGTTCATCCTCACCGTGCATGGGGTNGGCTACAAGTTCCGCCCCGCGGTCGAGGAGGGATAAGCCATGTCCTTCGGGTGGAAACTCGTGGGGGCATTGGTGCTCACCGCCCTGTGCGCAGTGGTGGGGACCTACCTCCTCACCACCAAAACGGTGAGCGCCAAGTTCGACGAGTTCCGAACGCAGGACCTGCAGCTCGCGGCCCAGGACCTGGCGGGTCTCCTGGGCGAGTACTGGCAGGCCCAAAAGTCCTGGACCGGAGTGGAACGCCTGTTCACGGCCCAGGTGTTCGTGAGGAACCGCGGCCAGGTCATCTACCAGCGGAGCCTGCTTGGCCGATTTGCCCTGCTCGATCCCAACCTCCACGTGGTGGCCTGTGCCGAGCGCGATTGGGTGGAGTGCACCACCGGCGACGAGCTGCGAGTGATGGCCAAGCGGGGCATTCCCATCGAGGTGGAAGGCGTGCGCGTGGGGATCCTGGTGCCCCTCGACCCTACCGTGCTCACCCCTCTGGAGGAAGACTTCCTGCACTCGGTCCAGCGGGCGGCCATGGTGGGGGGCGCGGTGGCCCTGGCGGTGGCAGCGATTCTGGGCTCCCTCCTCATCGTGCAGCTCTCGGCGCCGCTCCGCCGGCTCATCCGGGCTACGGAACGCATCGCCCGGGGGGACCTCTCCCACCGGGTAAAGGTGCGCACCCGGGACGAAATCGGCCAGCTGGCCAAGGCGTTCAACCGCATGGCGGAGGCTTTGGAGCGCTCCGAAGCCGCCCGGCGTAACCTCCTTGCGGACGTTGCCCACGAGCTCCGCACCCCCCTCACTGTGATCCAGGGAAACCTGGAGGCCATGCTGGATGGGGTGTTCCCCACCACGCCCGAGACGCTGGCCCCGGTGTACGAGGAGACCTTGCACCTGGGGGCACTGATAGAGGACCTGCGGCTCCTCACCCTGGCCGAGGCCGGACATCTCCCCCTACACCGACAGCGAGTGGAGCTCTCGGAGCTGGTGCAAGGGGCGTGCGAGGCCATCCGCTCCGCGGCCGCCGACGAGGGCGTGGAGGTAAAGGTGGAGACGGAACCGGAGCTGTGGGTAGACGCCGACCCCATACGCATCCGCCAGGTGCTAGGGAACCTCTTGGCCAACGCTCTGCGCCACTCTCCAACGGGCGGCACCATCCACGTGCGCGCCCAGCGCCAAGGCTCGGAGGCCTGGGTATCGGTCCGCGACGAGGGGCCCGGGATCGCCGAAGAGGACCTGCCCCACATCTTCGAGCGCTTTTATAGGGCGGATCGGGCCCGGTCCGGGGAAGGGACCGGGTTGGGCCTTGCCATAGCCCGCGAGCTGGTGCGCTTGCACGGAGGGCACATCTGGGCCGAAAACGAACGGGGCGCGGTATTCACCTTCACTTTGCCTTTGGTTGAAGAAAAGGACTCGAAAACGTAATATTCGTTTGCAATGGACGGAGATCGTCCCTTCCATAGTCCGACCCTGGGACCACTGAGCTTCTCCCAAGTGGTGGACGAGATCGTCGGCATGATGGACGCCGACCCCAAGGCCGAATACCAGCTCGTAGTGGGAACCGACTCCCAAACCTACCACAACGTGGCGGAGTACGTGACCGCGATCGTAGTGCACCGGGTGGGAAAGGGCGGCAGGTATTTCTGGCGCCGAAGTCGAGAAAAGCGTCCCCACTCTCTCCGCGAGCGCATCTGGCGCGAGGCATGGCTCTCCTACGAGGTGGCCCAGATGCTGATCGAGGCGCTGAGGGAGCGGGAGGTATTAGGCTTCCACCTCGAGATTCACGTGGACGTAGGGCGAGCGGGCCGTACCCGGGAGCTGGTGGAGGAAGTGGTGGGGATGATCATCGGCATAGGCCTGCCGGTGCGAACCAAGCCCGAAGCCTACGCTGCTTCCACCGTGGCGGACAAACACACCTAGCTACATCTCACGAAAACCGGCGTTTTCGTTAGCCCCCAAACAGCCCCTCAGATAGCCAAGGGTCAGCTCTCGGCAAGGCCGTGGACTATCCGATAGGCCTCCCGGCGGGGAATACCATACTCTTCGGAAGTTATTCGCAGCGCGTCCCTAGGAGAACGGCCTGCCGCTAAGAGTTCCTCGTAGCGAGCTTTGACGGCGTTGGGATCAGTCAGCTTGGACTTCTCAGAAGGGGTCGGGCCGATGACGAGCACGAGCTCTCCCTTGAGTCCCCCCCGCCGCCTGGCTTCGGCCAATACCTCGGTGGTCGTACCCCGGATGAACTCCTCGTGGACCTTGGTGAGCTCCCGGGCGATCACCAAGGGGCGATCGGGGAAGAGGCGGGCGAGTTCCTCCAAGGTGGTGAGGATGCGGTGGGGGGACTCGAGGCACACACATGTGCACTCAAGCCCAGCTAGTTCCTCCAAGGCCTTGCGCCTGGGTCCAGCCCGACGCGGAAGATACCCCAGGAACAGGAACCGATCTGGAGGAAGCCCCGAGGCCACCAGGGCCGCGAGCAGGGAAGAAGGTCCGGGCACCGGGACCACCTTAATCCCCGCGGCGATGGCGGCCCGGACCAGGGGGTAACCGGGGTCGGAGACNAGGGGGGTGCCGGCGTCAGAGACTAGGGCCACGTCCTTTCCCTCCCGGAGGGCCCTGAGCACTCCCTCCACGCGGGCTTCCTCCACCCCTNGGTACAGGCTGGGCGCAAACGGCGTGTGGATGTCGTAGTGGGAAAGGAGTTTCCGTGTGTGGCGGGAGTCCTCCCCCACAATGAGATCCACTTCACGCAGGACACGTAGGGCCCGTAAGGTNATGTCCTCGAGGTTCCCGATAGGGGTAGCGCACACATACAAGGTGCCAGGCATCAGGGGGATTATAGCTTGCGATGCCCCCGCCCCCGCGCTATCGTGTTTTTCCCATGGAGGAAAAGCTCAATGAGCTGAAGGAGCG
>MTNI01000115.1 GCA_002011415.1 Candidatus Acetothermia bacterium JdFR-47 | reverse complement strand
CGATAGAGCTCCTCAGCGGTGGGATGGTCTTTGCGGCCCTCCAGGGCGGCGATGATCGTCCTCCGCTGCCTGGTCCAGCGCCAAGTGCGTGCCCTCTGCCTATTGAATTTGTTCATCATTCGCATTATAAGGTAGCTTGGGACCCAGGTCAACCCGCCGTCACCTGTGAACAGTGGGGAAGCCGTAAAGGGATGGGCCTTCCGTGATCTTTTGGTTTTGAAGCCCTTGCTGGACGTAGATCCTCCTGCGGACGGTGATTGCGGACCACCTCTAGCAAGCCCAGGCCTATGGACAAGGCCGGGCCAGGACCGTGCTGGGCCGAGGGAAGACCGGTTGTAACGGGAAGCGTGGTTTTAGCTCAATTTTTCGAACACGCTCTTGGGCGCGCCGCTTTCGGGGCACACCCAAGAATTGGGCACGTTAGGTGACAATAATAAAATAGTGACTCCCTTTGCGTTTTGATAGACCAACTCCCAAGAGGGCATGCAGGCTTTCGGAGACTGGAGACCCGCTGGGTAGTTGTGTAAGAGTTAAGGGTGAGGAACGTGAGGCTGGATAGAGACTCCTCCACTCCCCTGTACCAGCAGCTGAAAGAGATCGTCAGGGAGTGGGTCAAAAGCGGACAGCTTCAGCCTGGGGCCCGCATCCCCCCGGAACGGGAGCTCGGCCAGCGGTTCAGTGTCAGCCGGTTTACCGTGCGCCAGGCCATCTCGGAGTTGGTCAGCGAGGGCGTTCTGTACCGCATTCAGGGAAGCGGGACCTACGTGGCGAACAAGCGGGCTGCCGTGCTCCGAGCCTTGGTGTCGGAACGGGAATGGGTGATCGCCCTCCGAGACGCGGAGCGTCACTACAACGAGGCCCATCCCCGCAGCCCCTTACACCTTGAGATCAAGGTCGTGGGCCGGCCGCGCTTGCGGGATGAGATCGTGATGGCAGTGGCCGCGGGAAAAGCGCCGGATCTCGTGCTCATAGACTGCGTCTGGATGGCCGAACTCGCCAGCCTCAAGTTCTTCATCCCGATCGACGAGCTCGCCCCGGACTGGACCGCCGAGTACCTAGAGGACCTCCTTCCCGTGATCAGGCTGGGCAACCATCACAGCGACGGGCACCTGTACGGGGTTCAAACGGAAGCCAGCGCCGCCGTGCTCTGGTACCGCAAGGACTGGTTGACCCGGGAGAGGTTGCCTGTCCCCCAGACCTGGGATGAGCTGGTGTCCGTAGCGACGCGGCTCAAGGCCCGGCGGGAGCGATATGGCCTCTGTGAGTACCCGATTGCCTTCTGCGGCGGCCTTCGGGGAGGGGAAACTACCACGTACCAGCTTTTGCCGCTCCTTTGGGGGGTAGGGGAGGAGTTGGTCTCCCGGGGAAGGCCGGCGCTCGATGGGCGCGCGGTCGACGCGCTTAGGTTTTTGGAGGACCTCGTGCACGTACATCGGCTGGCTTCGCCGCAGGTGGTGGCGTTCTCTTGGGACGAACCCAGGCGCTTATTTGCCCAGGGCCGGGTGGCTTTTTCCTTTGGGGGGACCTACGAGAAACGCCCCATTCAGTCCATCGCCCGTTGGAGCGAGCGGGAATTCCGCCGGCGCGTGGGGGTGACGCTTATCCCGGCTGGCCCCGATGGAATGACACCCGCCAGCGTGGCCGGGGGGATGATGTTCTCCGTGTTGCGCCAGACCAAGTACCCGGAGGCGGCGGTGGAGTTGCTGAAGCTCCTCGCTTCTCCACGGCTCATGGCCCGCTTTTGCCTGCGCACGGGCCGGATACCGAGCCGCCGCTCAGTGGCTCGCACTCTGAAAACGGACCGGCACTGGTTCCAGCGCGAAGCCAACAGGATCCTAGCCCATGCCCGAGCCCGTCCGACGAGCCCCTATTACTCGAAGATCTCCACCCAGTTTCGGCTGATGGTGGAGAACGTGCTCACGCGGCGCATGCCGCCGGAGGAGGCGGTTAGTCGGGCCAGGCACGGGATCGAGGCCATCCTGGCTGAATAATTCAGTCGGCCAAGGCCCGGTACGCGTACCGCCCTACCATTTGGTGCAGGTAGTGTAGGGCGCTGTCGTACCCCCGCAGCGCCACCGTCACCGTGTACTGGAGCACCCGAGCCAGCCAAAGCCGGAATATGAGTTCCTGCCAGTCTTGGTCGCTTGGATCGAAGTGTTGGAGGAGGGCTTGGTAGACCGTGTACCAGGTCTCCTCGTCCATGAATCCGAACCGGGGGAAGCTTCGGCAAGCCAGCATGCCCTCCCGGACCTTTCGCGGNAGGCACGCAAGCAGCTCCTCCTGCCTCGGGGTCCAGCCTTCGGAGAGCAGGGCAAGCGACCCTTCGATGTCATAGCCGATCTTTTCCCGGACCTCCTGGGGTACGGGTCCGGGATACTCTATCCGGTGCGCCCCGCCCTCCGGCACCCGTTCCTCCTTTAGCGATTGGATGGCGGCGAAGCACTCGATCAGCATGGTTTTTAGGTCTGTGAGCTTGCCGTAGAGTTTGTGTAGCTTTCCTACCCCCATGTAGGTCTCATAGATGCTCGCGCCATGTTGGACCATGGCGAATGTGTACAGGGTGTCTATGCCCCAGTCGCTTTGGCGTCGTACCCGCTCGTCGGCGAGCAGCCGCTCGGCAACCGGCCTGGTAAGCAAAAGCTCCCCTCCCAGGGGTTGCTCGATCCAGGGGAGCACGCTCTTGGGCCACAGGAGGGCGAACCCGGTCCGGGTTATGAGCCAAGTTATCATGGCGTCGGTGCTGGCCCGAGGGAAGTAATGGCGCACCACGTCGAAACCCTGGTCGGCGGCCTCCTCAGCTTTGGTNATCCACTCCTCAGAGAAGGAGAGGATGTCGGCGTCGTAAAAGTGGAGCCGAGGGAGGTTTGTCTTCTCGAGGTAGTATTGGAGGGCGGTGTTCATGCCGTCCCCCTTTCCAGGACGTTTGTCTCCGATCCTCTCCTGGAGGATCAACTCCACCTTTTTCCCCGTGGTGCGCTCTATCCTTGGGGCCTCGTTGGCCACAGTGCGGAAGCATTCGTCCTCGTCGAACCCGACGCATAGCACTTCCTCCACTCTGGGATGGGAGGCAGCGATCTTAACGTTGCGCAGGAGCACTTGTGGGTCTTCTCGCTTGAATGGAAAAACGACCAGGCTCATCTATACCTCCTGTGGTTTTTTTGACTTTTAAGGAAAAGTTATGGCAGCCCCGGTTTGGACATCGAAAATCCTGATCTTGTCTTTAACGAGGGCCAACCCGATGGCCTGCCCCGGTTGCACCGAAAGGTCGGGCTTGGTGGCCACCTTGAGGACGTCATCTCCCACCTGAACGGTGAGGAGCTGCTGGGACCCCAGAGGCTCGGCCACGATCACGTTGGCCGGGAGGCGGCCCCCGTTGGTTTCCGGATGCACCTCGATGTTTTCAGCCCGTATGCCTAAGATCACGGTTTTGTCGGTCATCTCCCGGAGGTGTGCCTTCCAAACATCCGGGACCTCCAACCGGAAGTCCCCGATCGCGAGGAATACGTCCTTGTCGTCCGCTAGCACCTTGGCTTTGAGGAAGTTCATTGGGGGGGTGCCGATGAACCCCCCCACGAACACGTTCGCTGGCTTGTCGTAGACCTCGTTGGGAGTGTCGAGCTGGACGATCTCCCCTTCACGCATCACCGCGATCCGGTCCCCCAAGGACAGTGCTTCGATCTGGTCGTGGGTGACGTAGACCGTGGTGGTGCCGATCTCCCGGTGAAGGCGCTTGAGCTCGGCCCGCATCTGGAGCCTAAGCAGGGCGTCCAGGTTGGAAAGGGGTTCGTCCATGAGGAGGACCTCCGGCCGCATGACGAGGGCCCGGGCCACCGCCACCCGTTGCCGTTGTCCGCCTGAGAGCTGGGAGGGATAGCGATCCAAAAGTTCGTCTATCTGTAAGAGCTCGGCCACCTCTCGGACGGCTTTCTTTATCTCCTCCTTGGGCAGGTGGCGCATCCGCAGGCCAAAGCCGATGTTCTTTTCCACGGTCATGTGGGGGAACACGGCGTAGCTTTGGAACACCATGGCGATCCCCCGTTTGGCTGGAGGTAGCTCGGTTACATCCCGACCTCCGATGAACACCTTGCCCCGATCGACCCGCTCGAGGCCGGCGATGCAGCGCAGGGTGGTGGTCTTGCCGCAGCCGGAGGGGCCCAAGAGGACTAGGAATTCCGCCTCCTGCACCAAAAGGTCGAGGTCCTTAACCGCCTCCACCTTGCCGAACGTCTTTCGTATTCCTTTCAGCTCGATTTCTCCGGCCATAGTTCACCTCTCCGCAGTCGCGCCGCCCCACATGTGGAACAGGTACCGCCGGATCAAGAACATGAAAAGGAGTGCAGGCAGTATCATGAAGAACCCCCCCGCGAACCTGAAGTCCAGTGGCGAGGCCTGAATGGTGGTGATGATATGTGCCGGCAGGGTCCGGTTGCGCACAGTGAGGATGGCCGCGGCGAAGACCTCGTTCCAGGAGATGACGAAGGTGAACATGGCCGCCGCGGCCAGTCCAGGAAGCGCGAGCGGCAAGGCCACTCGGGCAAAGGCCCCGAACCGGCTGCACCCTAAGGTCATGGCCGCCTCCTCCAGGTCCTTGGGCACACCCATGAAGATCCCCGTGGTGATGATCACGGCGAAGGGTAGGGCCATGGCAGTGTGGATCAAGGCCACTCCCACCAGGGTGTCGTAAAGCCCCCACCTGATGAAGGTAACGGCCAAGGGAACGGCTAGCAGGGCGGTGGGGAACATCCGGGTGATGAGAATCCCCAACCGAAAGGCCTCCCTCCCCCGGAAGAAGAATCTAGCCACCGCATATCCTGCCGGTGCCCCCACTGCCAGGGTGAAGGTTAAGGTGAGTACAGCAACCTTCACGCTGTTTAAAAGCGAGCGCACCACCCCGTGCGCGCCCAAGAAGAACCGCATCGTCTCCAAGGAGAAGTGGCTAGGGATGATGGATTTAGGCCAAAGGTAAAGCTCCTGCCGCGGGGTGAAGGCGGAAATGCCGATCAGCAAGATGGGGATGAGGACCCATAGGGCCAGTGTCAGGACGGCCATGTAGATCAGGGTTTGCCGGAGCAGATAACGGTAGCTCACTCTCGGATCACCTCCGTCCTGGACCTCAGATATCTCAGGTAGACCCAAGTCATGGCGATGGAGATCACCATCAGCAGGACGGCGTAGGCAGAAGCGACATGGGGATTACGATAGAGGAATTGCCAGAAATAGGCCTCCCCTGCCAGGACAGGGGTGATCTGCCCGGCCAGGGCGAGCACCACAGCGAAGGTTTGAAGGGCGAAGATCGTCCGGATGATTAGTGCCGACTGTAGCGAGGGTTTAAGCAAGGGGAGGATTACGTACCAGATCTTCTTCCAGCCCCTTGCCCCCAAGACCTCGGCCGCCTCCAGATAATCCTTGGAAATCATCTGCAACCCCGCCACCAGGATCACCATCACGATGGCGGTAGCCCGCCAGTGTTCTGCCGCCACCACGGATAGGAAAGTGTAGTTGATGTTCTGATAGGAAAGATAGTGGATCGGTCTATCGATGATCCCCAGGGCATAGAGGATCGAGTTCAAGAACCCGCGATGGGTGAAGATGGAGAGCCAAATAAGGCCTGCCGCAAGGTCCGCGATTCCCAAGGGAAGGGCGAAGATATACAGGAAGAATCTGGATCCCCTAAAACCTGAGTTGAGGAGGAGGGCCATGGCCAAGGCGGTGACCACCTGCAGGGGGACGATAGTGATGGCGAACAGAAAGGTAAACTTAAGGGCGTCAAAGAAGCGCACGTCGGAGATCATCTTTTCAAAGTAAGCCAAGGTGAATCCGTCCTTGCCATAAAAGGCGAGGCCGACCGCTTTGAAAAGTGGCATTAGGAAGAAGACCCCGATGAAGATGAGGGTGGGGAGAAGGAGCCAATAAGGGAGCAGGGTATCCGTCCCCAATAGCTTCCGTAGCCTTTCGTTCATGGGAAACAAAGCGGGCGGGGGAGGCCGTAAGGCTCCCCCGCCCAGCTTGCTTTTACTTACCGTCGGGGGCCGGATACGGGGCTCCGGCCTCGAGGTAGAGCTCCCGCATACGGGTGGCCTGCTCCCGCAGGAACCCGAGGTCCACCGGCTCGCCCTGGATGACGAACTTGTGGAAGGTGTCCTTGTAGATCTTCTTGTACTCGTCGGGGATGCCGCCGGGGATGAAGCAGACGATGGCATCCGGGGAAGCCGCCTGAGCGGACACTCCCTTGGCCAGGATCTGTAGGGCCCCAGCGGGCACCGCCCCGGCCGCCTCCGCTACCACTGGGAAGAACCCCACGCCCTCCAGGATGGACACCTGCACCTCAGGAGAGGTGAGGTATTCGATGAGCTGGGCGGCCGCCTCTGGGTTCGGCGAGGTCTCCGGGATGGCCAGGCCGGCGAGCACCGAGATGAAGCCGCGGCCGGCGGGGCCAGCCGGGGAGGGGATGGCGATGAAATCATTGGGCCGCTGGACGATGGCCTCTTTGACCCGGGCGGTGTGGTCCCAGGCAATCCAGACCTCCTCGGCCAGAAGAGGCGTGTCCATGGCGTCCCAAGTTGGGGCCGCAGGGTTCACGTACTGCCAGAGCTCCTGCATGTAGTTCCACATGTCCACCGCGGCCGCGCTGTCGAAGGCCAGCACCTGATAGCCNGTGAAAGAGGGATAGAGGTAGCCGTGGATAAAGCGATGGAGGAGGCTTTTGGGACCAGCCGGGATGCCGAGCTTCTGCTCCCCGGTGGCCTCATAGATGTTCCTAGCCCACGCGAGGAGATCCTCGTAAGTCAGGGCCCAGATGTTGACCCCTACCGGCAGGTAGGCCAGGGCCTTGACGTTTACCACCATAAGGTAGGTAGCCTGCATCAGGGGGATGTAGACTTGTTTTCCGGCCATCTGGCCCTTGCCCATCAGGGTAGGGCTGATAGTGCCGCCCGGGGTGACCCCGCTCACGTCTGCCAGGGCGTAAGCGAAGGGTGCCAGGTCACCGTGCAACCCACAGAGAACCGCGATCTCGCCCGCACCGGCCTGGTATTCGGCTTCGATACGGGAGGCAAACTCCGCATACTCAACGTTGAGGAGTTCCACAGAGATCCCGGTTTCCTCAGCGAAGGGGGCAAGGATTTGATTGCGCACGAACTCGCCTTCAGCAATAGGGGTGAACTGAGTAGACATCCAGGTAATGTCTGCAGCCGACGCCAGAAGTCCAAACGCCAGAACACCTAGNAGGATAAGTCGTTTCACTTGTACCTCCTTTTTTCATTTCATAGTCTCAACCATCTTCCCTGAACGGGCCTGCCTGTCTGCCTCCGGTTGACCACCTCCTGCAAAAGATTGGTCCAGACCATTCTAGAGGCCGAGGTGGCCGGCGTCAAGATGACTAAGTGCTCGAACGTCACACTGAAAGTGAGACTCCTACTGAAACTGAGACCGATACCGAGAACATGGGATTACCCACCAGGCGAGGATGAGATGGTGCCCCCAACGGGATCAAGGAGTTGATCAAGGCTTGGAGGCACGGATATCTACGGGGCCACCCGCAAGAGGAGGACCGAGCCNCCTCGCAAGCTTATGTCCCCGGCCGGCTATCATCGCAGAGCATCCCTCAACGCCCTTACCATACGGGAGGNACTAGCGAGGTTTCCGTGTACTTAGCGGAGTAAAAGCTGCCTGTAAAGATATCCCTTGAGCTTTGCACCAAAATTGGAACCTGAATCCGTAAGGATTCCGATGGGAATTACCACCTTCCCCTCTTCCCATCTGGTGATCCCTTCACCGGTCTACCTGCCGAGGTCTTCACCCGGAAGGTGAGCATGCCCANGGGGCAGACCACCAGTCCCCATGCGGGAAACCCCAACAAACCTTCTCCCCGGTTCACGGAACCAGGTGTAAGATAGAAGAGAACTCATGCGGATATAGAGC
>MTNI01000047.1 GCA_002011415.1 Candidatus Acetothermia bacterium JdFR-47 | reverse complement strand
CACGCTCCTTGACACCTCACCGCCTCCGAAGCCGGTGGAGTCGAACAAGACCACGAGCTCCATTGACTCCCCGGGAGCGAGTTCCGTTTTGGGAAGCGGGGCGCTCGTGCACCCACAGGACGTGGAAGGCTGTTGGGTGAACTGCAATACGGCGTCCCCTACGTTGGTGAGGGTGAATACGGCTTGCACCAGGAGCCCTTCGGCCACCTCGCCGAAGTCGTAAACCTCCTGATCCACCGCTAACTTCGGCCCTGCCCAGCCCGCCATCCCGAACATCACCATGAGGATCACTGCAAGCGATCTGTTCATACGTCCCTCCTTGTAAAATTCAAGGCGCACGCCGTATCGATCGGGCCTGTATTTCCCCTAGTTCACGGTTCCCCTGCTGCGGTGCCCTGCCCCTGGTCCCCTTTCCTCAAAGCCAGTGCGTTTAACGCCTCGAGGAACGGCTCGGGACCCGTGTAGCCAACCATCGTTCTTTGTTCTCCTCCGGGGGTCCAAAGGATCAGGGTGGGGACCCCGACCACTTGAAATCGCCGTAGGAGTTCCTGTTCTGAGGAGGTTCCCTCTCCGGTGAGGTCTACCTTAAGGAGAAGCCAGCCCTGGAGNGCTTGGATCACCCTGGGATCTCGGAATGTAGTGGCGGCGAGCTCTTTGCAGGGAAGACACCAGTCGGCGTAAAAATAAAGGAGCACTGGGGAACCTTCTTCCTGGGCTGTTTCCAGTGCTTCAGGACTGTATGGTTCCCANGCAAGGCCGGGACCCTCTTCCTTCGGCAGGAAGGTCAAGACTCCCAGCGTAACCCCAGCCAGGCCTACTGCCCACCGCGCGGCACGAAAGACCTTGCCCCCTTGGCTGTGCTNCAACCACCCGAGGTAGACCCCGCCCGCGATGGCAAGCCCCCCGGCCGTCCAGCTCGTCACCTGCCTAGGGAGAAGCGGTGCCAGGAAATAGAGGGCCGTCCCAAGGAGCACGAACCCAAGCACCCGTTCCACCCATACTGTCCAGGCGCCGCCCCGTGGCAGGTTTCGGACCTTGCCTACCAGGAGGGCGAGGACCACGTAGGGGGCACCCAACCCCAAGGCGAANACGAAGAACAGGACGAAGCCCAAGGCCACATCCTGGGTCAGACTCACGTAGGAGAGGAGGGCCACGGTGGCCGGGCCTACACAGGGAGCGGCCACTGCCCCCACGAACAGCCCCATCAGGAATGCTGCCGGAAGCCCGGTTTTNCCCTGNGGGAGGCGGCGGGTGAGGAACCGGGGTGGCCGCAGCTGATACAGGCCGAAGAAGCTCAAGGCCAGGAGTACCAAAACAGTGGCTGCTAAAGCGGGAACCCAGGGCTTGCGAAGCAAGGCTCCAAAGAGCTGGCCAGTCAATGCAGCCAGGACCCCAAGTCCAGAATAGGTGAGCGACAACCCCAGTTGGTAGGCAAGGGCCATGCTCAGGGTGCGGAGGGTGCCTCCAACCCCCCGTCCGAAATAGGCCACGGTCACCGGGATCAAAGGGTACACGCATGGGGTTAGGTTGATCCCAAGCCCTAGGAGGAACACGGCGACGAGAACGAGCGCCAGCCCCCGTTCCTCGAGTAGAGGGCCGATGATCCCTGGGGGAGATGTGGTCTCGGTCTTTTCAGAGGCCTCTGGGACAGTCCCGAGCGTTGGGACAATCTGCAATGGGATCGTTACCGGAATTTCTTCTGGGGGGAGGCAAACTTCATCGTTGCAGGTTTGGTACCGCAAGGTCCCAGGAAGGGAAAGTTCCCCTGGAGGAAGCTCCTCCGCTGCCGCAACCAGCACCCGGATGACGACTCTCCCTTCGTACAGAGCCAATGGAACCTCGGCCCACGGAAGCTCTTTCTCCACTGGATCTGGGTAGATGACTTTGCTTACTTCAAGGCCATTGGGAGGTGTCAGGAGAAGCTCGGTGGCGATCAGTCCCACTAGATCCGGCTGATGGGAGTTGATGTGCCAGCCCGGCAGGATCTCCACCATGATTTCGACTTCAGCGATTTCGCCTCGCGCGATCGGTTCGGCGGGTGGGAACACCTCCACGGTCACTACGGCTTCGGGGGGGATCGCTTGAGCCACCCCCCCGAAGCCGATGGTCAAGAAGGCCACTCCTGTGACCACAAGCTGTCTCATGCGAAAGGGCATCCGGTTGACCCCGGGACAGGGCGCTAGATCCTGACCCCCGAGCTCATGCCCCCACAGCCTCCCTTTCTCAGAGGGATCTCACACTGCTGACGGTAGCAAGTGCCCCGGGTGGTGAGGCCGTACCGGGACGGGGAGATGCCACGCTCGGCCAGGGCCTTCGCCACGTAGTAATCGCGGTGGGCGAACTTAAGCCACTGAACCACCGCCTCCCGGGTCTCCTCGACGGAAAAGCCCTTTTTCTGGATGAGCCAGGCCGCAAGACCCCGAGCGCTCCGCACTAGGTTGCAGATCTTCCCGGACTTCTCGCAACAGCAGCGAACCACAGTGGTGTCGTCGCAGCACGGTGTGGCTACAGGAGCCAGGGCTCGTTGTAGCTGGATCACTTCGTCCGGCGCAAGGCGGATGTCGTAATACCAGTCGGCGAAGGTCCGCGCGTTATCCCATGAGAGAGGGATGCCATAGTTGGTTTTGGTGTCGGCCGCGGGGATGATCTCCTGGTAAAGGCTCTCGAGCAGCTCGTCCGACCCTTGGGTGACCTTGTCCGCAGGCAAAAGCAGTGCCAACACCAAAGCCAACGCCGCCCCTGCTGCGAGCGGGATCCAGATCCACGGTGACATAGCCCTCCTTTTCTTCACAGCCGGCCTCCCTTTCGGTCAGCGAACCTCCCAAATCCATCCTCTCCGGAGGAGATTGCGGGGGTGCAGACAAGCCTCAATCCTCTTCCTCCGGAGGCGAAACCAACACCTCCAGCCCCATGCCTCCGCAGCCTCCTAGCGACAGAGGGACCTCACACAGCCTGCGGTAGCAGGCCCCATAAGTGGTGAGCCCATAGCTGCTTGGGGGGATGTCCCGATCCACAAGCGCCTGGGCCACGTAGTAATCCCCATGGACAAACCTAAGCCACTCGAGGACAGCGTCGCGGACTTCGTCTGCCGTGAATCCTTTTTCCTGGACGAGCCAGGCCGCAAGGCCACGGGCACTGCGCACCAGGTTGCAGATCTTCCCCTTGCGCTCGCAACAGCAACGGAGCAGGGGGTTATCGTCACAGCAGGGGGCCACCAGGGGTGCGAGTGCCTCCTGAATGACCTCCAGTTCCTCCAGGGAGAGTTTGATTTCGTAATACCAGGATGCGAACTGGGGCGTGTTCTCCAAGGCTAGGGGGATGCCGTACTTCGTTTCCGTCCCCGCGGTCGGAACGATCTCTGTGTAGAGTTCCGCTAGCGGATCGTTTTTCTCACCCCAGGCCAGGTGGGGTGGGTAAAACAGGATAAAAAAGCCCAATAGCAGCCACAGCAAAACCCTTCCCGTAGGCCCCAAGGCCACTGCGCTTCTTCTCATCTGTTCCCTCCTTGTGAGAGCGTAATTCAGCCTAGCGCTATAGTACGTCAGAAATGTGGAGATCGGTTGGAATTTTTGTGGAGATTTTGTGAGGGAGCCACTGTTGAACGAAATGAAGCGGTTTTGCAAAGACAGCCCCAGGTGGGGTGGGTAAAGGAAGTCCTCGGTTTCGCCCTGGATGATCGCCGCAGTCTGGGAGAAAGTGCACCGGCTGGGGCTCGCATCTTGGGCGGACCCCCACGCGGTCTTTGCTGCCTGTCGGTCCGTGCTTCCATGAGCCGCCCGCCTTGTAAAGAAGGCCTTTGCGTGCTAAGATAAAAGGATAAAAAGGTCTTTTTATCGTGATTGGGATGTTCAGTCGATCGGCGAAGTACGCGGTGATGGCACTAGTGGAGCTTGCGGCGCGGGGTGGAAAGAACCCTGTCCAGATCAGGGAGCTCGCCCGGGCCGCTGGGATCCCTTACCCCTTCCTTTCAAAGCTCGTCCCGCCCTTGGTCCGGGCGGGGATCCTGTCCTCCACTCGGGGGAAGAAGGGGGGAGTCCGCTTCGCCCGCCCGCCGGCACAGGTCTCCCTCGCCCAGGTGATCCGGGCGGTGGAGGGGGACGCGTTCTTCCAGGACTGCCCCTTCGTCCTCTCCCCCTGCCAGGGAAAAGGGGAGTGTGCCCTGTCACCGGTATGGGATCCCGTGCGAGAGAAGATCACAAAATTCTTGGAGGAAACCACCTTAGCGGAGATAGCAGAGAAAAGAGGAGGCAAAGATGAGTGAACTCATAGGGGACAAGAGAAAACAAGCCCTGAAGGAGATCATCAGGCGGGCTCACGAGGGGGCCGACATCGAGGAGTTGAAGAAGGAGTTTCGCGAATTCCTGGGGGATATCACTCCGGTGGAGATCGCCCAGCTCGAGCAGGAACTCGTGCGGGAGGGCGTTTCCCGGGAGGAGATCGCGGGGCTCTGCGATGTGCACCTGGCGCTGTTCCGGGAGTCGCTGGAGGAGACCGAACCCCTTGCGCCTCCCTGGCATCCCGTACACATCCTCATGGAGGAGCACCGGCGGGTCCTTTCGTTTGCCGAGAAGCTGCGCGAGGCGGCGACACGCCTCAAGGACGCGCCGGATGACGCGGCCACCCTAAAGGAGATAGAGCATTACCTCCAGCACCTCAGGGAGGCGGAAAGCCACTACCTCCGGGAGGAGAACGTGCTCTTTCCCTCCCTGGAGAAACACGGGATCACCGAGCCCCCGGCGGTGATGTGGATGGAGCACGACCATATCCGGTCGCTAAAAAAGAGGATCGAGCGGCTCCTGGAAGAAAAAAAGGAGGGCTTCGCCAGGCAGCTCGCCGAGTTTGCCCTTGCGCTCTCGGACGTGCTCATGGCTCACTTTTACAGGGAGGGGAGGATTCTCTTCCCCACCGCCCTGGAGGTGATCCCGGAGGGCGAGTGGCAGGAGATCCGGGCGGAGTTCGACGAGATCGGCTACTGCTGCTTCACGCCCCCGCCTCCCCCGGCTCCTGAGGCTAAACGGAAGACCACCGCGGCAAAAGAGGGGGAACTGATCCGTCTTGAAACCGGGGCCTTCACCCCGGCGGAGCTGGAGGCAGTGCTGAACTCCCTGCCCGTGGACATCACCTTCGTGGACAAAGACGACACCGTCCGCTACTTCAACCAGACCAAAGACCGGGTGTTCGTCAGATCCAAGGCCATCATCGGCCGCAAGGTGCAGAACTGCCACCCACAAAAGAGCGTCCACATCGTGAACCGGATCGTGGAGGACTTCAAGGCGGGAAGGCGTGACGTGGCCGAGTTCTGGATAAACATGCAGGGCCGTCTCGTCTACATCCGCTACTTCCCCGTGCGGGGGAAGGACGGCGAGTACCTGGGCACCGTTGAGGTGACTCAGGACATCACCGAGATCAAGAAGATCGAAGGGGAGAAGCGGCTCCTTGATGACCAAGCGGCGAAAGGCGGCAGCGATGGTTGAAATTGGAAGCTCCGAAGGGTTTAAGATCATCCTCCCCGGACGGGAGGAGCGGGGGCTAAAGGAGGGGCACCTCTACGACCTCGCCATCGTGGGGGGAGGGCCGGCCGGGCTCACGGCTGCGGTCTACGCGGCGCGCAAGAAGCTCGATGCTCTCCTGATCTCCAAGGACATCGGCGGCCAGACCCTGCTCACCTCGGACATCGAGAACTACATGGGCTACCAGTACGTCTCCGGCCGGGAGCTCGCCGCCAAGTTCGAGGAGCAGGTGAGAAAGTACCCCATCGATGTGGCGATCGGCGAGAAGGTGGAGACCCTCAAACCCGACAATGGGATTTTCACCCTGCGCACCGCCTCAGGGAAGGAGACCGCCGCACGGACGGTGATCGTCGCCACTGGGAAGCGCTCCCGGCCCCTGGGCGTCCCCGGGGAGCGAGAGCTCGTGGGCCGGGGGGTGTCCTACTGTGCCGTCTGCGACGCCCCGCTGTTTGCCGGCAAGGATGTGGTGGTCGTAGGGGCGGGGAACTCCGGGGCCACCGCAGTGGTGGACCTCCTCAAGATCGCGAGCAAGATCTACGTGGTGGACGTGATCGAGACCTGGCGGGCCGACCCGGTGTTGGTGGAGCGGATCGGGACCTCAGAGAAGGTCAAGATCCTTTTCGACCACGAGGTGGTGCGGATCCTGGGGGCGGACAGGGTGGAGGGGATCGTGCTCCGCTCTCGCAAAAGCGGCGAGGAGGTGGAGCTTCCTGTGCAAGGGGTATTCATCGAGATCGGGCTCATCCCCAACTCCGACCTCGTGCAGGGCGTGGTGGAATTGAACGAATACGGGGAGATCGTGGTGGACTGTCGCTCCCGCACGAGCGTCCCCGGGATCTTCGCCGCCGGGGACGTGACCACCGTGCCAGAGAAGCAGATCATCATCGCCGCCGGCGAGGGGGCCAAGGCAGCCTTGGCTGCCTATGCCTACCTCATCGGTCGAAGGCTGTGACGGGCTAGGCTGTCAAGACGTAAGGATTAAGCCGGCCGCCTCTAGGGCGGCCGGCTCGCTTTAAGGGCTTGGGTCCTGGTTCCTGACATTCTGTAAGCGCAGGGCGTTTCCGGTGACGAGGAGCGTGGCGCCCATGTCCCCGATTAGGACTGCCAGGGCCAGCGAGGCCAACCCGGCGAAGGCCAATACCGCCACCACGAGCTTGAGGGCAAGGGCGATGGCGACGTTGCTCTGCACCACGCTCAGGGCCCGACGCCCCAGTGACACCAGCTCCGGGATCCCCGAGAGATCATCTCGCATAAGGGCTACATCTCCAGCCTCGATGGCCACGTCCGTCCCGATCGTTCCCATGGCGATCCCCACGTCGGAGGCGGCCAGGGCCGGGGCGTCGTTCACCCCGTCCCCCACCATGGCCACCCCGCCGCGGGCACGGAGCCTGCGGACCCACTCTACCTTTTCCTCGGGAAGGAGCTCGGCATGGACCTCCCTGATCCCCAGGGCTTGGGCCACCACTTCGGCCACCGAGGCCCGGTCCCCGGTGAGGAGCACGGGCTCGACGCCCAGTTTGCGCAGGGCGGCCAGGGCCCTGGGGGCCTCGGGGCGGGGCCGATCCGAGAGCAGGATCGCGCCCAGGGGTCGGCCGGGCTTCCCCACCAGGCCGCGATCTGGAGGACCTCCTCCGGCCTTACCCCGTCCAGGGGGAGCACCTGGGCCTCGAGCTCCCCGGTGGTGAGGGTGCCGGTCTTGTCCAAGGCCAGGAAACGGACTTTGGCGATCGCCTCAAGCGCGGCGCTTCCCTTGGCGAGGATCCCGCGCCGGGCGCTGGCGACGAGGGCCGAGACCATGGCCGCGGGGGTGGAGATCGCCAGGGCACAGGGGCAGGCGATGACGAGGAGCGTGAGGGCCCTGAGGAGCCAAACGCGCGGGGAGAGGCCCAAGAGCGGCGGGACGGCCGCCACCAGGGCCGCGATTCCCACCACTGCGGGGGTGTAGTAGTGGGCAAACCGGTCCACGAACCTCTCCACCGGGGCCTTTTGCCGCTGCGCCTCCTCCACGAGCCGCGCGATCTTGGCTAGGGTGCTCTCACCTGCTGGGCGGGTGACCTCGATCTCCAGGACCCCATCCTCGTTCAGGGTGCTGGCGTAGACCGGGGCGCCTTCCTCCTTCAGGGTCGGGGTGGATTCCCCGGTTATCGCCGCCTCGCTGACGCTCGCCTGTCCTCGCACCACCACCCCGTCCAGGCTGACCGTCTCCCCGGGCCGCACCAGGATCACCTCGCCTGGGGAGATGGCCTCCACAGGCAGGGTGATCTCACGGCCGCCTCTCAGCACTGTGGCCCGCTTCGGCGCCTGGTCCAGGAGATCCCGCACGGAGCGGCGGGCTCGGACAGCGGCCCTCTCCTCGAGCCATTCGGCCACCCCAAAGAGAAACGCCAGGCTCCCCGCCTCGAAGGCCTCCCCCAAAGCCAGCGCCCCGGTGATGGCGATCGTGACTAGGATGTCGATCCCCAGGAGCCGCCTCCGCAGCTCTGCCAGGGCACGCCTCCCCACCGGGAACCCACCGGCGGCCGCTCCGAGGCCGAACAAAAG
>MTNI01000073.1 GCA_002011415.1 Candidatus Acetothermia bacterium JdFR-47 | reverse complement strand
TGTTGGTGGGGGGTGGCCTTGCCTTCCCCCTCCTGTTGGTGGGGGATGCCCGGTCCTGCACCCCTTTCCCAAGATCACCATCCTTCAATCAGCGGCCAGGTGAAGGTCCGTGACAGCCAGCGGGCCGACCTGTGCCCACCTTATCCTGGCGACCCCTGGCCTGCAGGTTTCCTCGTGGGTCAGTAGACCTTGGGGCACCCCAGGCACTGGAGATAGTTTTGCAGAGCTAACTTGAAGGGGGACCAGACCACCGTGGCCCCTTGAATCCAGTAGGCCTTGGAGGTCTCGTTCATGTCCAGAGCGAACTGGTAACCAACGTACACGTCCAACCACGCCCCCTCGACCCCGGTATCGGTGGCGTGGAAGATCCGGCAGAGGAGGGGCCGAAATGGGATCCCTCCGCAGACCCGACAGGCGAAGTTCAGGGGCGAGGGAATGATGGCTACCCAGGCGCCCAGTGGAATCACGCACGGGTCCACCGCCACCGTGTGGTAGGGGATGAGAGGGTTTCCTTGGGCGTCCAAGGGTGCCGGTCCCAGGTGGAAGGTTCCGTTCCACCAGCCGATGTACTTACCGGAGAGCGTGCGTCCCCATCCCTCGGTCTTCACCTCATTCAGGAAGGCGGCTATGCAGGTCATGGACACGATGGCCCCGGTTTCCTCGTCCACGACTGAGACCGTGTCCGTGGGTGCGTTCGGATCCGCCTCGGCATAGACTGCCTCGTCCACAGTCCAATACGAGGTGATGGTCACACCTTCCACTTTGTGAATCGATCTGACCGGGCAATCGATCGTTTCCCGTGCATCCCGGCTCGCGGCCTGTGGGTAGGCCAACAGACCTACCACGAACAGGCTTACCATAAGGATCCATGCCTTACGCATACTCCACCTCCTTATTCTTAGTCATTATGCCTTACCATGGAGGGTTTTAGCGGTGTGTTACTCAGCCAGGAAGAGCTTGTGGAAGGCGGAGAGCACGGCTCGATGTTGGCCCGGGATGAGGACGTGGTGGTTACCTAGTGGCTCTCGCAAAAGCTTCTGTAAGGCCCCTTTTGGGGCCTTGAACACAACCTGAGTGCGGCACAGGTCCTCCCGGCCTGGGTGCTCCGGGAGGACCGAGCCCTCGACGAAGAACCCCTGCGCGAGGTCCGGACCGCCGAAGCGGACCAGGGTGTAAGGGCCCGGGTGGAGCCTCCCGGCGATGGCGAGGCCGATCCCGGACTCGAAATGCGTTCGCAGCCGGAAGTCGCTTGTCAGGGAGAGAGGCACGGTGCAGTGGGCGAGGACCAGGCGCTCCTGCTTGGGGTCGATCTCCGAGGGGTTGGCGAGAAACCCTGGCCTTCCGGTGAGGGCCTGCGCGCAGAGGAGAGCGAGCAAGGCGGACAGATCCCCCTCGCAGCCCCCGGGGATCCCCTCGTCGGAGAGGCGCGAAACGGCCCAGCAAGCGGTAAGCTCGTGTTTTAGGAGCCCAAAACAGGCGATCGAGATCGCGGATAGCCCGTGCTCCTCCACCAGGGACTTGAGGGCGGAATACACTCGCGGCCCCATGGCCCTTTCCTCCTCGCCCACTCCCTCCCCTTCCCCCGTAGCGGGCGTGGCGCTGTCGGGGAGCCGGCGCAGGACCTCGTCCAGGTCGAAGCGGGTGACCTCGATCCCGAGCTTGTCTTTAAGGACGTTCGGGTCGGGGGAGCTGGCGACGAGCCAGGGGGAGGCCCCGCCGATGAGGCCCACCCGCACCCCGCGCAACGTCCTGGCGAGCCAGGCGGCCCGGGCCAGGGTGGCGAGCTCCCGTTTGACGTCTTCCGTCCCCAGGTGCACCAGGTGCGCCGCCCGGCCCTCGTGCCGGAGCCGAGCCACGGCCTCCAGCCCTGCAGCCAGGGAGTTGTGGGCCCCGTGGGAGAGGACGAGCAGGGGCCCGGAGGTCTTCTCCGCGAACGCAAGGAGTTTGCCCTCCGTCCCTCCGGTGAGAAGGAGCACGGCAGGGAGGGGTTCGGCCGCGACGACCTCTTCCTCCTCTTCCATCAGCACCACGCCGGTCCGGTCGCGGAATGCGATAGCTACACGTGCGAAGAGGGCCGACAGGTCCTCCCCGTGAAGGGGGGAGCCGAGGGCCAGGACGGAGAGGCTCAATTCATTCGCTGTCTTCATCGAAGAGCTCCTCCAGCCTCAGGGCCCGGTCCAGGGTCTCATCGAGCTGGAAGACGAGCTCTGGCACCCGGCGCACGTGCAACCGCCTCGCAAGCTGGGTGCGCAAGAACCCCTTGTCCCGGTCCAAAGCCGCGAGGACGGCGCTACGGCTGCCTTCTCCGCCGCTCACGTATACGTACACCGTGGCCCGCTGGCCGTCGGAGGTGAGCTGCACGTCCACGACGGTGGCCAGGGAATCGCGCAGGGCCGGGTCCTTCACGTCGAACTCAAGGACCTCGGCGAGGATCCGCTGGATCTCGGCGGCCAGGCGCCGGCGGGTTTTCTCGCTCTTCACAAGACCTCTAGCTCCCAGTCCTCAACGAAGAAGGCCCGCTCCCCCTCCAGGCGCTTGAGCAGCCCCATCAGCACTTGATCGGAGAAGCGCCCGTTGTTGGAGAGGTGTGCGAATCCAAGGAGGGCTGCTTCGGGATCGTCCGTGAGGTCCAGCTCGGCGGCCGATACGTTGAAGTCCCGACGGGTACGGACCAGAAGCCCCTCCAAGACAGACCGCTTGTCCTTAAGGGTCTGTGTCCCGTAAAGCTTGAGGCGCACACGCAACAGGCCCACCGCCATGGCCGTTAGGCCGGAACCTCCTCTAGGGTGTAGATCTCCAGGACGTCCCCGACCTGGACGTCGTCGAAGTCGCGGATGCGGATACCGCACTCGCGGCCGGACTGGACCTCGCGCACGTCTTGGGCGAACCGCTTCAGGGAAGCGATCTCCCCGGAGAACACCTCCTCGCCCAGACGTAGCACCTTCACGCGTCCTCCTCGCACCACCTTGCCGGACCGCACCACGCAACCGGCCACCCGGCCCACCCCGTCGATGTCGAAGGTCTTCAGGACCTCGGCCTCGCCGACCTTGACCTCGACGAACTCGGGGCCGAGGAGCCGACGCATCGCCCGCTCGATGTCCTGAGTGAGGTCGTAGATGATGTCATAGGTGCGCACAGGGATGCCGCGTTCGTCCGCGGCTTTTCTGGCTTTTCCGTCCACCTTCACCCCGAAGCCCACCACCAGAGGCTGGGCGTCCTCCACCGAGGCGGCGAGCAGCACGTCCGACTCGGTGATCGGTCCTACGCCGGCGTGAAGGAGGTCCAGGTCCACGCCCTCGGTCTCGATGGTCCCCAGCTCCAGGCGGGCCGCGTCCAGGGCCCCCGTGCTCTCGGCCTTGAGCACCACCGCCAGTCGCTTCCTCTCCGCGGCCGCGAGCAGGTCCTCGAACGTCATCAGGGGGCGGGCCACCCGCCGCTGCTCCAGGGCGGCGCGCTTACGCTCCTCGGCGAGGGCCTTGGCCTGATTCGGCTTCTTCACCCGCTCAACGCGCTCCCCCGCCGGGGGGACGTCCTCCAGCCCCAGGATCTGTACCGGGGTCCCGGGTCCGGCCTCCTTTATGCGCTTCCCCTGGTGGTCGACGAGCGCCCGGATGCGCCCCCAGGTGGCGCCTACCACTATGATGTCCCGTTCCCTGAGCGTGCCGTTCTTCACGATCACGGTGGCCACAGGCCCGCGGCTCGAGTCCATGTGGGACTCGATCACCGTGGCATCGAGCTCTCCGCCCGGATCCCCCCGGATGTCCTCCATGTCTGCCACGAGCAGGATCATCTCCAGGAGGTCCTGCACGCCCTGGCCGGTCAAAGCGGACACCGGCACCATGATCGTGTCCCCACCCCAGTCCTCCGGGGTGTAGCCGAGCTGCGCTAGCTCCTGCATCACCCGTTCAGGGCTGGCATCGGGCTTGTCGATCTTGTTGATCGCCACGATCATGGGGACCCCGGCGGCCTTGATGTGGTCGATGGCCTCCAGGGTCTGGGCCATGACGCCGTCGTCGGCCGCCACCACCAGCACCGCGATGTCGGTCACCTGGGCCCCGCGGGCCCGCATGGCGGTGAACGCCTTGTGGCCGGGCGTGTCGATGAACGTGATGAGGCGCCCGTCCACCTCGGCTTGGTAGGCGCCGATGGACTGAGTTATTCCCCCCGCCTCCTCTTGGGTGACGTGGGTCTTGCGGATGGTGTCGAGCAAGGTGGTCTTGCCGTGGTCGATGTGGCCGAGCACGGCCACCACCGGTGGGCGGGGCTGGCCAACCTTGGGCTTTTCCTCTTTTTCGGGTTTCTTTTCGGGCGGGGCCGCCAGCTCCTGGGCGGACTCTTCAGCTTGGGCCGGGGATTTCTTGGCCTTGTGCTCCTGGAATAGCTCGCGGATGAGCTCGGCTTCCTCTTCCTCAACCGTGTTGACGGCCTTCAGGCCCGGCATTCCCATCTCCGCCAGGGCTTCTATCAGCTCCTTGGAGGGAACCCCGAGCTCCCGGGCGATCTCGTATACGCGCTTCTTGCTCAACGCCATCCTTTCCCGAATTTTCGCAAAGGTGAGACCCTAAGCCGGGGTGAGGCGCTTCCGCCCCTTCTTCCTGCGACGGGCGATGACCGCCCGCCCTCCCGGCGTGCTCATGCGGGCCAAAAACCCATGCGTACGCTTGCGGCGCCTGCGGTGTGGCTGATAGGTCCGCTTGGGCATGTGATCCTCCTCTTTGACTTGAATACTTACTCGTACTTGCGGCAATTCTGCCCCGAAGGAGCCTGATTCGCAAGCGCGGCGGCTTCATAAGAAGAGTTCCTCTTGGAGAAGCCTCCCCACGGAGCGCCACCGCGTGCGGCAGATGGGGGGAAGGCTCCCGTGGCTTGCGAGCCATTCTCTCAGGAAGGCGACCACCTTGTCCTCGCCGGGGTAGCCCCAGCCGAAGTCCCCGTACCGGCGCCGGAGGAATAGGACGTAAGCGTCGCGGACCACCTTCGCTGCAAGCGAGGCCGCGGCCGCCGCGGGGTGCGTCCGGTCTGCCTTTGGGTAGGCAGAGAGGAAGGCCACTGGATAGCCTGACCGTTGGGAGAGCTCACTGAGGAAGGCCGGGATGGCGGCGGGGGCAACTGGGGCATCGAGGACCACGCGATCGGGGGCAAGGGAAACGATGAGCCCCGCGGCCGCGGCGAGCTCCAGCTCGGTGAGAGTGTGGTTGTCCACTTCTCGGGCGGGGATGACCACGGCCCGCACCGGAAAGCGGCGGGCGATCTCCCGGACGAGTCCCCGACGCCTGTCTCGGGGAACGACCTTCGAGTCCTTGGCGCCTAGGTCCACGAGTAGGGGGAGTTCTTCCTCCGGGACGAGCACTCCGGCCACGACCAGGGGACCGAGCACCGCCCCGCGGCCGGCCTCGTCTATCCCCAGGACTTGCGCCATCAGTACCCCCGCTCCCGGTCCACCAGGTTCAGGAGCGGCTTTCCGGAGAGGAACCGGGCGAGGTTCTCGGCGAAGGCGGCCATGGCCCGCTCGGTGTAGGTAGGATGGAGCCCGGCGATGTGGGGGGTGATGGCCACCTGGTCCATCCCCCAGAGGGGGGAACCCTCCGGGAGGGGTTCGGTGGCGAACACGTCCAGGCCCGCGCCCGCGAGCTGCCCCTCCTCCAGGGCCTTGATCAGCGCGGCCTCGTCCACCACTCCGCCGCGGGCCACGTTGATGAGGAAGGCCCATCGCGGCAAGAGGGCGAGCTCCTCTGCTCCAATGAGCCCCCGTGTCTCTGCGGTGAGGGGCAACGCCAGGAACAGGACCTGAGCCTGGGGCAGCACCTCCGCGAGCCGCGAGATGGGGAGGCACTCGTCCACATCCGGCACGTAGTTTCCAGTGCGAGAGACCCCGAGGACCCGGAGCCCGAAGGCCCTGGCCCGGCGCGCTATCGCCCTTCCCACCGGTCCCAGGCCCAGCACGGCCGCCGTCTTCCCGGCCAGCTCGTCCACCCGCACGTGCCTGTCCCAGAGGCGGACCCGCTGCCGGTCGCGGAAGCGGGCGATCCCGCGGGTGAGGGCGAGGAGCAGGGCTAGGGCGTGGTCGGCCACGGCGTCGGCCTGGATCCCCCGGGACACGGTGACCACGACCCCGGCCGGCACATGGGGGAGCACTGCGTCCGCCCCGGCCGTGAGCACGTGCACCCAGCGAAGCCTCGGGGCCGGCCCCCAGGGGACTGGTACCACCTGGGGCAGGCAGGCCAGCACCTCTACTTCCCGCAGGGCCCCGGCGATCTCCTCCGGGGAAGCGGCCACGGTGAGTCGAATGCGCTTGCTCACCGGGGCGAGCGCTTCGAGATGCTTTTGCTTGGCCGGGAAGGCCAAAAGGACGTTCACCAACCCCACGGGGACCTGCGCCTCCGCCACCACTGGACGAGCCCGGGGACCACCCCACGGCGCTTCAAAGGGAACACGAGCAGGGCCCCGGTGAGGAACCCCCCGAGGTGCGCGAACCAGGCTACGCCCCCTAGGGAGGAGAGGTCCATGAGGCCGGAGAAGAACTGGAGCAGGAACCACAGCCCCAGGATAATGATCGCCGGCACTTCAATGAGTTGGATAAAGAAGAAGATGGGAACTATCGTGAGCACCCGGGACCAGGGGAAGAGCACGAGATACGCCCCCATCACTCCGGCGATGGCCCCCGAGGCGCCGATCATGGGGGCGGTGCTGCCTGCACTCACGCTCATTTGGAGCATGGCCGCCCCCGCCCCACAGGCGAGGTAGAAGAATAGGAACCTCCCGTGTCCCATTGCCCCCTCTACGTTGTCCCCAAAGATCCACAGGTACAACATGTTGCCCAGGATGTGGAGGAGCCCTCCGTGCAGGAACATGGAGGTGAGCAGGGTCAGCCAGAGGGGGAAGGGTACGGTGGGAGGGAGGTCCTTTCCCAACCAAAACTCCGCCGGGATGAGCCCATACCTGATCACGAAATAGTCCCGCTCGGACACTGGGTACAGGCACCCCTGGCCTAATTTCCTGTACAGAAGATAGTTGAAGCCCGGGGGGGTCGCGCCGAGCGTGTCACGCCAAGCGCAGCCGTCGATCCAGGCTAGCTTGTTGTCGGAGTAGGTGAGCTGGTAGGCGTACACGAGGAGGTTGAGCAAGATAAGCCCCACCGTGATGTAAGGCGTGATGCCGCTCGGCCGGTAGTCTCGAATCGGGATCATGGCTCGCCACCAGAGCTCATTCTAGCGCGGGTCCTTCGGGTCACCAAAGTTGCCCTTGGGCTGGGCCTTCCCTAACATGTTGCGGAAAGGAGGCTAAGGGTGGAGCTTCTTAGACGCCTGTCAGAAGCAGCGGGCGTTCCAGGTCGTGAAGGAGAGGTACGGACGCTCATCAAGGAGGCCCTGGAGGGCCAGGTGGACGAGCTCACAGTGGATCGCCTTGGAAACGTGATCGCGCGGAAGAAGGGCCCGGGGCCCAAGGTGGCAGTGGCCGCCCACATGGACGAGATCGGCTTTTTCGTGTCGCATGTAGACGAGAAGAAGGGCTTTCTCAGGATCGAGCCGGTGGGCGGCTTCGATCCCCGTACCCTGATCGCCAAACGGGTCACCGTGCACACTGGGTCCGGTCCCCTGGTGGGGCTCATCGGAATCAAACCCATCCACATCCTCACCGAGGAGGAAAGGAAAAAGGAGATCAAGGTCTCGGACCTCTTCGTGGACCTGGGGCTTCCCGGGGAGCGGGTCAAAGAGCTCGTACGAATCGGAGACCCGGTGACGTTGCGCCAGGAGTTCCTTGAGGTGGGGGAGCTCGTCTCCGGGAAAGCCCTAGATGACCGGGTGGGGGTGTACGTTGCCATCGAGGCCATGCGGCGGCTTGCTGACCACCGGGCGGACGTGTACTTCGTGGGCACGGTGCAGGAGGAGGTGGGCCTGAGGGGGGCACGCACCAGCGCCTTTTCCCTGGCCCCTGAGATCGCGGTGGCCTTGGACGTGACCTTGGCCTGCGATATGCCTGGAGTGCAGGAACACCAGCAGATCACCCGCCTGGGCAAGGGCGTGGCCATCAAGGTGAAGGACTCCGCTTCCATCTCTCATCCCNGGCTGGTGCGGTTTTTGGTGGACCTCGCCGAGGAGAGGAAAANCCCGTATCAGCTTGAGATCCTGCCCCGGGGAGGAACCGACGCCGGGGCGATGCAGCTTGCTCGAGAGGGGGCAGCGGTGGTGACACTGTCCATCCCCACCC
>MTNI01000075.1 GCA_002011415.1 Candidatus Acetothermia bacterium JdFR-47 | reverse complement strand
AAGATCTCAGATCTCCTGGTGGACGTGAAAGCTCGGCCGGACATGACCCTCCTCGAGGCCTTGGCGGTGGCAATCAAACGGGAACAGGCCTCGGCCTCCTTGTACGAGGGCATGGCCATGCTCGGGGGGCCCGCCCGGGAGCTGTTCTCCGCCTTGGCGGAGGAGGAGCGCCGCCACAAGCGCCTCCTGGAGAACGAATACGACAACCTCCTGACGGAGAACTGAAAGCCAAGCCGTCAAGCACCTACAGCGGATCCCCGTTAGAGNTTGTCAATGTCGGGGACGGTGCCGTCAGACAGGCGCCAAAGTTGCTCCCCGGCATTGGGAACAAGCANNATCCCTTCCNCCTCGCGGCCCGCGAACTCCTCTACCTGGATAGAAGCAGGATCGCGGTAGCCCAGGTTGATCCTGCGGCAAANCTCCTCCGGGATCCCGGTGGCCAGTACCACCTCGATCCTGGGGCGTTCCACCCCCTCCCGGAAGGTCCCGATCCCCTTCACGTGTGTGGAGTGGGCGAGCACCGCCCGGGGGGCGNCCCGGAACCTGTCCCACTGGGCGAGGAAGTAGTCCCGGGTGTGGTAGCCCACCTTGAGGAGCCATTCCCCGTGGGTGGGGGAGATCTCGCTGATGTGAGGGGCGTAGATGATCAGGGTGCCGCCGTCCTCTACCACCGGCTCCAGCTTGTACATGCATTTGCCCGCCGTCCACAGCTCCCGGTACATCGCCGGGGCCATGGATAGCACCGTGTGGTAGGGCCGGTCCGTCCACACGATGTTCACCTCGGCCGAAAGGTCCGCCGCAGCCGACCACGCCTCCCGCACCTCCCCCACGAACANCCCCACCAGCTCGTGCCCTTGCATCACCAGGGAGACCCCCAGGCGCGGGGTGGGGACAAGCCCCGCTGCTCGTTCGATCATCTCCCGCACCGGGGTGTCCTTGTGGCCGTTCACCTTGGGGTTGGTGATCAGGGCCCCCAACCAGTGGGACTGGTGCACCATCTCCGGCCCCGAGATCCCGGGGAAGAAGTATTTGTGCCCCCCGGAGAAGCCCACCACCTCGTGGGGGAACACCGGCCCCAAGACGATGAGGAAATCGTGCACGAGGACCTCCCGATTTATCTCCACCGGGACCTCTTCCGAAAGGAGCCCCTGAGAGAGCTCCTCCATCTCCTCCTGAGAGATCGTCCCCACGCGGATGAGCTCCCCGGGCGCNTCCCACCGGTGCTGGAGGACCCGCACTCCCTCCCGGCTGTTCCAAGCCGGTCCCAGGTGCTGGGCTAGTTGGTCCTCAGACATGGGGGGGTGAGTCCCTAGGGCGATGAGGAAGTTGAGCTCGGAGACCCGCGGGGCCAGGGCATCGCAAATGGCCTCGAACAGGGCCGGCATGGGCAGAGTGCGGGTGTCGTCCGGGACGATGACGAGCACCCGCCCGCCCCAGGGCCCCTCACGGGCCAAAGCCTCCGCCAGGCGCTCGCGCGCTTCCTCATCGGAGATGGGCCGCCCCGGGGAGTAAGAGAGGATCATCACCGCTCCCATTCAGTGTGGAACGTGCCCTCCCGGTCCACCCGCTGGTAGGTGTGGGCGCCGAAGAAGTCGCGCTGGGCCTGAATCAGGTTGGCGGGAAGCCGCGCCGTGCGGTAGGCGTCCACGAAGTCGAGGGCGGAATCCATGGCCGGTACCGGGATCCCGGCCTCGTGGGCCAGGGCGACCACCCGGCGCAGGGCCACGTGGTGCTCCTCCCATGCCGACCGGAACGGCTCCGCAAGGAATAGTAGCGGGAGGTCCGGCTGCTCCGTCAGGGCCCTCCTAATGGGGACAAGGAGCTTCGCCCGGATGATGCAGCCCGCCATCCATACCCGGGCAGCCTCGGCGAGGTCTAGCCCGTAACCCCGTTCGCTCGACGCGTCCCGGAGCTGCCTGAGCCCTTGGGCATAGGCCGCCACTACGGTGAGGTACACCGCCCCAAACAGGTCCTGGAGNAACGCCTCCCGATCGACCGAAAAGCGGGGATCGGGGCCCGAGAGAACCTCTCCCGCGGCCGTCCGCTCCTCCTTGAGGGCGGAGANGATGCGGGCGAACACGGCCATGGCGATGGTGGGCGCAGGGGTCCCGATATCCAGGGCCGACTGCGTCGACCATTTGCCCGTGCCCTTCTGCTGAGCGGTGTCCAGGATGAGCTCCACCAGGGGCTGTCCCGTCTCCGGGTCCGGGTAGCGCAGGATCTTCTCCGTGATCTCGAACAGGTACGAGGAAAGCTCCCCCCGGTTCCACTCGCCGAACACCTCGGCCATCTCGNCCGGGGAAAGCCCAAGCCCCCGTTTCATGAGGTCGTAGCCCTCGGCGATGGTCTCCATGATGGCGTACTCGATGCCGTTGTGGACCATCTTCACGTAGTGGCCGGCAGAACCCGGCCCGAAGTAGGCGCAGCAGGGTCCCTCCGGTCCCTGGGCCGCGATCTTTTGGAAAACGGGCTCCACCTCTCGATAGGCNNCTTGGTGGCCCCCGGCCATGATGGAAGGCCCGTGCAGGGCCCCGTACTCGCCGCCGGAGATCCCCACGCCCAGGTAGCGGAGTCCGCGTCCTTCCGCCTCGGAGAGCCTCCGCTCGGTGTCGGCGTAGTGGGCGTTCCCCCCGTCCATCACGATGTCCCCCGGCTCAAGAAGCGGGAAGAGCTGCTCGAGCACGGCGTCAGTCGGCGCCCCGGCCTTGACCATGAGCAGGATCTTCCGCGGCCGGGAAAGGGCAGCCACAAACTCTTCCAGGGTGTAGNCGGGGACGATTCTCTTCCCTCCCGCCCGCTCCTCCACGAACTTTCTCGTGCGCTCGGCGGTGCGNTTGTAGACCGCAACAGAGAAGCCCTTGCTCTCCACGTTCAGGGCCAGGTTCTGGCCCATCACCGCCAGGCCTACGACGCCGAAATCGCAGTTCACTTTTCCACCTCCCACGGCGGTCGCTCGGGCAACGCCCGCTCGAACCGCTCGATCAGCTCCCGCTCGTAATCCCCGGCGTAGCTACCCGCGAAGAACCTATCCAGCGCCTCCCGGTAAAAGAGCTCCCAGGAAGCCTCTTCCTCCCCCGGGACGATGGGGTAAAAGAGCACGTGGTTGGCNTGGGCCGCCCTGAGGTCCCCGGGGGCATCGCCCACCATGAGCACGTGGTCCTTGGGGTAGTGGCGGGCGGCGTGTGCGATGTGCTCCTTCTTCGTCCCCATCTCCTGGCCGCAGATCAAGGCCACATACCGATCGATCCCATGCTCGGCCCACTCCCGCTCCAGGGCCTCCAGAGGGGTTTGGGAGACCACCACCACGTCGGCCTGTCCCGAAAGACGCTCCAGAGACTCCCGCACGTAGGGGAAGGGTGGGATCCCCCGCACGATCTCAGCGATAGCCCAGTTCACCCGCTCGGACCAGGCGAGTACATGTTCAAGCTCCCTCCGGGCCTCCTCGGACTCCGCCTCCTCGATGGCACGCCTAAGACCGTCGTTGGAGAGGACGCTCCCTGGGTCATCGACCCAGGCGAAGTAGTGGGGGAACTGGGGCACCTTGAAGTTACGCTTCTTCACCAAAGGGTGACTGGGAAGGAGTTCCGTGAGGATGCGCTTGATGGTGATGTGGCGGTTGGCGCCCCTGGTTTTGGAGAAGAGGTCGGCGAACTCCTTGCATTCTCGGGCGGCCTGAGCCACGGGCTGAAGGTTGAAGTAGGCGATCATCCAGGGACAGAAACACTCCCGCTGCTTGATCCCCATGGTGTCGAACACGCAGCCGTCGGAGTCGATGCACACCAGGAACTCGTGCTGGGGCGTGAATTCTTCCAGCCGCTTTCGGTAGTCCATCATCACCCCTTTTCCCGGTACGCTGCCGGAACGTATTCCGGAAGCTCTTTTTCAGCGAAAACGGGCCGAAGCCGAGCAAACCGCAATCGTCCCTCTACGATGGGAATCGACACCATGTCCTCCCCCAAAAGCGGTCGGGCGTAGCGGACGAACTCGTCGGCCACATCGGCCCTGTCCCTGGCGATCCACTCCCCGGGGAAGGGGCGGTCCTTCGCCGCCACCTCGGACAGGGGCACAGCGTCGTACTCGGCCCGGTAGAGGGGCCCGGGCGCCCGCAGGATGGTGGCCATGACCCCGCTTATCCCTTCAGCGGCGAGGAGGGCCGCCTTCCGCCCCACCTGGAAGGCCTCCTCTAGGTCCACGGGCGAGGCGTAGAGGATGGCGACGCGCTGTTCGGTACCGGGGACCTGACCCCGGGCAAGTCCCCGGGCCGGCAGGCCCACGTCGTTCAGGTGGTTCACCAGGATCTGGGCCACGGTGGCCCGGGAGGAGGAGAAGGCGGCGTGGCCGAAGGCGTCCCGGCGCTCCCCCACCTCGGCGAGCTTGAGCCCCTCTGAAGCCACTACCAGAGCCCGCCCATGGCGACGCACCATGTCGGCCACGAGGTCGGTGATCTCATCCAAGGTGGGGTCCATCTCTGGAAGAAAGATCAGAAGGGGCATTTCGCGCTCGGGGTCAGCCAAGCGCGCCGCCGCCGTGATGTATCCCACCCGGCGGCCCATGGCCTGGACCACGAGCACGGGGTCGGCCGGGGAAGAGCCCCGGTTCTCCTCCTCCAGGCACTGGATCGTCCAGGCCCAATACCGGGCCACGGAGCCATAGCCCGGGGTGTGGTCGACGAGTTTGAACCCCTCGTCCCCGAGGTCGTTGTCGATCGTCTTGGGGACGCCCACCACGGTGAGCTCATAGCCCGCCCGCTCGGCGGCCTCCGCCACCTTGAGACATACCTCCTGGGTGTCGTTCCCCCCGATCCCAAAGAAGTAGCCCACCTCATGGGCCCGCAGCACCTCGATGATCCGGCCTAAATCCTCCTCGTGTGCGAGCTTGTAGCGGGCGGTGCCGATTGCGCCGGCGGCCGGGGTGGTGCGAAGGAGGGCGATCTCCTCCCGGGATTGGGCAGAAAGGTCGAGCAGTTCCTCCTTCAGGACCCCCAGGATCCCGTGCCAAGCCCCGTACACCTTTCCGAAGCGATCGGGGAAGGAGAAGCAGGTTTCCACCACCCCCCGCAGGGAATTGTTGATCACCGGGGTCGGCCCCCCGCCCATGGCCACAACCACGTTCCTGGCCTTACGCTCGCCCATATCCCCTCCTTCTCCCCAGATGATGAGCGGGATCAGCCGTCTATGCAAACCTTTTCATCGCCGGCTGCAGTCGACTGCCTCATCTTCAGGAATTGAATTTAGACCCCGGAGTAGGCCGAGAAGCCCCCATCAATGGGGATGACGACCCCAGTGACGAAGGAGGCCGCCGGCGAAAGCAACCACACCACCGCCCCGATCAAGTCCTCGGGCTTCCCAAACCTGCCCATGGGGGTGTGGTCGATGATCTGCTTCCCCCGGGGGGTGAGCTCCCCGCGCTCGTCCAAGAGCAAAAATCGGTTCTGTTCGGTGAGGAAGAAACCCGGGGCGATGGCCACCACCCGGATCGCGGGCGAGTATTCCTGGGCCATGTGCACCGCCAGCCACTGGGTGAAGTTGGCCACTGCCGCCTTGGCGGCCGAGTAGGCTGGGATCCGGGTCAGGGGCCGGATGGCGTTCATGGAGGCCACGTTTAGGATGACCCCTTCCTGCCTCTCAGCCATGACCTTCCCGAACACTTGGCAGGCGAGGAAGGTACCCATGAAGTTGAGGTCGAACACAAACCGGACCGCGTCCTCGGGGAGGTCGAACAGGGGGGCCTCCGGACTCGTGGTGGCCTTGGGGTGGTTCCCCCCCGCCCCATTGATCAGGAAGTCCACGCGGCCGAAGGCAGCCAAGGTCTCCTGAGCCGCCCGCTCCAGGTCCGCCCGGGAGAGCACATTGGTCTTTATGGCCAGGCCATCGGAGCCTGCCTTGCGCACCTTTTCCAGAGCAGCCTTTGCCTTGTCCTCGGCCAGGTCCAGGAGCACTACCTTGACCCCCTCCCGGGCCAGGCCCTCGGCGATGGCTGAACACAACACCCCGCCTCCACCCGTGATTACCGCTACCTTTCCGGAAAGCTCACCCATCGTCCTTCACCCCCAGGGCCACAAGGTGCCGGCCGAGGTGCTGAGCCAGCGCCTCGTAGTGGGCCTCCTCGTGTTCCACGAGCACCCGGCGAAGCTCCTCGCCGAGCAAACTCTTGAGCACGGAGCCGAACGCTACGTGCAATACCTGCCGGCTGTCCTCCTGCGCGAGGAGCTTCGGAAGCTCCTCATCGGAAAGTCGCGCCAGTTCCGGGATCCGGGACAGGTCCGTAGACAGGTGATAGGTAGCCCGGTCCTCGGCGAACCGCGCCAGGGAGAGCTCGGCGATCTCTCGGAACAGGTTCGGGGCGTGGCGAGCCACGACCTCCAAGGCCACGAGGTAGCTCGTCCCCGCGGTCTTCACGTGCCACATCCCCTCCCCCTCCCGGGCGAGCACCGGATACAGGCTGAACTTGTCGGAGCCGGAGTGAAGGCTTATTCGATAGGGCCCAAGCATCTTGGCGATGGCCACATGGGCCCGGAGGTCCCGACGGAACACCTCCACGCTGCCTCGGTAGTCCACCGCCTTCTCCATGGCCCCGCCGAACCGGGGGGCGAGGCTGGCGAGCTCGACGTCGCGCCTGGCAAGCTCGCTCACTACGAAGAAGTGCTCCAGGGGGGTGGTGGGGGTGATGGCCTCGTCCACCGACAGCTCGAAGTCAAACCCTCCCGGCAGGACTTCCCTCAATGCATGGTACATCTCGGCAGCGAACTCGATCGCCCGCGAGTACTTGATCGCGGCGGCGGCCAACTCCCGCTCTGAAAACCGCAGCCTCCCCAGACCCTTGATCTGGATGTTTTTACCCAGGTACTCGCGTTCCAGGTCCTCGCGGTGAGGGAGATCCACGAACCTGCGCCCCACCTCCTCCTCAGACAGGCGTTCGATGGCCACCACGTGGTCGGATGGGTCGCAGGTGAAGAAGGTGTAGCCGAGCTCGGCCGCCGCCAGGGCGTCCTCCACGCTCTTTAGGTGATCGGCGTCGGCCCCGAACCCCCCGGTGTAGCCCTCCTCGAAGGCCCCGAAGATCGCCGAGGTGAGCACCTCCTCGAAGCTACGGCCGGTGCGGGAGTTCTCCCGCACCGATTGCTGGGCGAGGATCGGGAACACATCCGCGCCGGAAAGGGACCGCACGTGCCCCGGGGTGGCAAGTCCGATCCGGTCCCCGAACCCGAAGCTCGGCCCCTCGGGGAGCCGGCGCGGACGGAGCTCGGAGACATGCTCGGCCAATGCCCGCGCGTTTTCAAAACTAAGTGGGCAAAGGTAGCCTCCCCCCGGGAGCTCCTCCCCCACAAGACCGGGCAGCGCGTGGGAGAGGAACAGCATCTTTCCCTCCGGCCCCCGCACCAGCGCCAAGGTCGCCTCCCCCACCTCGCGCACCGAGCGCCCGTACACACGAAAACCCTCGGGCAATTCGTCCCAGGACACCATTCGCTCCTCCTCGATGCCGCACCCTGGCCGGGATGCCACTAGCTTTTATGGTAGGCCACCGGAGGCATATTTGCACGTGGAAAGCAGTCCTACCAAGCCGGATCTCCACTTCCCATGGGTGTCTTAAGCCTCTGCGGAAACCAGGCCGAGGGGCCTTATTCCCCTGTGGCCATGGACACGTACTCGGTGGAAAAGTCGTCTCCGTCGACCAGAAAGATGCGGTAGCCTTGGGGGCTTCCGTCGATGTTGCTGCCGTGCCAGTGGACCCCGTCGTCCCGCCACCATCTCCCTGAGAGGGCGCCGGTGATGATGTTCAAGATCCCGACCTCTTTCTCCCAGGTCACATGCCAGTGGCCGGCGAGGGCCGCTTTGACGTTGCGGCCCTTAAGGATGGAAAGCAACTTGCGGTAGTTCTGGCACATGAAGAGCGGCTCGTGAGAGAAGAGCACGATCGGTCTCCCCTGAGGCTGGAAGGCAAGGTCCTGTTCGAGCCAAGCGAGCTCCTCCTCCGAAAGGGAGTCCCAAGGAGGCGGTTTGCGAGAGTTCCCGTCTAAAATCACGAAATGCCACTCTCCGTAGTCGAAGGAGTACCACAGCGGCCCGAAGAGCGCCTGGTAGGCCCCCTTGTAGTACCAGGAGGAGTCGGGGGGAAGGCCGCAGGCACAGTCGTTGTCCCCAATGACGTTGAAGAGCGGCACGGAAAGACCAGCCATCGCTTCTCGGTAAAGGAGGAAAGCCTCCTCTACCTTTTCAAG
>MTNI01000213.1 GCA_002011415.1 Candidatus Acetothermia bacterium JdFR-47 | reverse complement strand
GGCGCAAAGCCGGGACGATACCCGAGCCGGCCCAGGCACTCCACGATGTGGGCCGTGACGTCCACCGAGGGGGGATCGAGAAGCTCCCCGAAGTCGGCAAANGGGATCTCGCGTAGGAAAACCTTGGTGTTGTCGCGGTCGAAAGCCCCCCAACCGCCGTTTTTGGACTGCATCCCAAGGAGCCACTCCAAGCCCCTGGAGATGGCGAACTCCTTGGCCTCCTTGGGAAGCTCGGTCGAAAGAAGCGCCATCATCACCACCGAGGTATCGTCGGTGTCGGGGTAGACGTCGTTGTCAAGCTCGAACGCCCACCCACCAGGGCGGGCCTTACATTTCACCTGCCAGTCCCCTCCGGTGAAGATCTGCTCGGAAAGGAGCCACTCACCGGCCTTGACCAAGGCCGGATGGTTCGCGGGGAGCCCAGCGTCCTGGAGGGCGAGCATGGCGAGCCCCGTATCCCACACCGTGGAGATGCAGGACTGAAGGCGGAAAGTCCCGTTTTCTTCGATGGCGTAGCGATTAAAGCCTTCGATGCCCTTCTTCATGACCGGAGACTCCACGGGGTAGCCGAGGACGTACAGGGCGATGAGGGAGTACACCCACGGGGGCTGGATCCCGCCCCAGCAGCCGTCCGCTTCCTGCCGGGCCACGATCCATTCCTCGGCCCGCTTGAGGGCCTCCTTGCGCAGGGGCCGGATGTGGACCCGCTCGTAAGCGCGGAGGACTTTATCCATCGCGTAGAAGAACCGTCCCCAGGCGCTCCGCTTTCGCGGNAGGGAGAGGTCGGCGTTCTCCCTCCCCCGGGGGAAGAGCTCGTCGATTCGGGCGTATTCGGGGATGGGGAACACTGGCTTAGCTGTCCGCAGAATGGCCAGGGGGAGGATCGTCCCCCGTGCCCAGGAGGCGAAGGAGTAGAGGTTCACCGGAAACCAGGTAGGAAGGAGAACGAGCTCCGGCGGGAGCATGGGCGTCGCTTCCCAGGGCCACTCCCCCAGGAGCGCCAGCCAGATCTTGGTGAACACCCGGGTTTTCTCCACACCACCTTGACGGAGGATCCACTCCCGGGCCTTTNCCATCTCCGGGCGCCCCTCGTCCACCCCGGCCATCTTCAGGGCCACGTAGGCCTCCACGGTGGTGGAGAGCTCCCCCGGCCCCTCGTACCAGTTGGCCCAGGTGCCGTCCTCTCGCTGCTCCCCGAGGATGTAGCGGGCGATCTTCTCCCACAGCTCCTGGCTTCCGATCCCCAAGATGTGGGTGAGGAAGAGGTGCTCGGCGGTGATGGTGACGTTGGACTCAAGCTCGCCCCACCAGTAGCCCTCTCGGTACTGGTGCTCCAGGAGCCAGTCCGTCGCCCGCTCGATGGCAGAATCGAGCTCCGTAAGCCGTGACCGGCGATACGTGGGCCGCGATACGTCACGGGTTACGTTCCTATCGGCCATCGCGCTCCACCCCCAGCTCCTCACGCACCAGATGAACGAGCTCCTCCGCGAGCCTTTCCTCCAGCACCTTCGGCAGGATCACTTTGCCGTGGGCGTAGATGGTCCCGTAACCTTGTCCCCCCAGGATCGCGTAGTCCGCCCGCTCGGCCTCGCCGATCCCGTTCACCGGGCAGCCCATGATGGCAATGGAGAGGGGCTCCTTTATGTCGGAGAGCGCCCGGCGCACCTCCTCGGCGATGCCCGCGATGTCGATCCCGGTTCGACCACAGGTGGGGCAGACCACAAAGCTCGGCCCCCGGGCCCGAAGGCCGAGCGCCTTCAGGATCTCCCAGGCAACCTCCACTTCCCGAACCGGGTCGCCGGGAAGAGAAACCCGCAGCGTGTCCCCAATCCCCTCCGCAAGCAGGATCCCAATCCCCACAGCGGAGTGCACCGCTGCTTCAAACGGCGTCCCGGCCTCGGTGATCCCGAGGTGCAGGGGGTAATCCACTTCTTTGGCAATGAGACGGTTTGCCTCAACCGTCAAGGGGACCTCATGCGCCTTGAGGGAAATGACGATGTTGGAAAAACCCACCCCTTCCAGGAGCCGCACCTCCCACAGGGCGGCCTCCACCATCCCCTCCGGGGTGACCTCGCCCTCTTTCAGGAAGCGCTCGTCCAGGGAGCCGGCGTTCACCCCCACCCGGATCGGCACCNCTTGCTCGGCCNCTGCCTGGGCAACCTCCCTGATCCTCACCGGGTCGCGGATGTTACCCGGGTTGAGTCGGAGCTTGTCCGCCCCGGCTGCCAGGGCCGCCAGGGCGAGGCGTGGATCGTAGTGGATATCGGCCACGATAGGCACCGTCACCTCACGCTTGATCTCCCGGATCGCCTGGGCGGCCTCCATATTCGGCACCGCCACCCGCACGATCTCGCAGCCCGCCCTTATCAACCTCCGAACCTGCTCCACCGTGGCCGGGACATCGGAGGTCCGGGTGTTCGTCATGGACTGGACGACCACCGGGTTCCCCCCACCGATGAGGACGTCCCCCACGCGCACAACCTTGGTCATCCCGCCCCCTCCAGCACTGNGACGAGGGCGCCCGCCGCCCGGCCGAGCCGCCGGGCACAGGCAAGGGCCCTCCTGGCAAAGCGGAACTTGAGGCCAGAGGTGACNTCCTCCCACAGGGCATCGAGAACACACCGAACCACCAGGAACGGGATCCCGCGGGAGGAGAGCTCGGCTGCAAGGTGCCCAGATTCCATGTCCACCGCTAGCGCGTCCACCGACAGGCGCGCCTTCTCGGCCGGGGACGCCGGGGACTCCACAGTGGCCACCGAGCCCACCTTCGCCTCGGGAAGGGCTGCCCTGGCCCGGGCGAGGAGCTCCTGTGGGAGGAGGATCTCCTCCCCGGCGGCCGCGGCTTCGGCCAGGACGAGCGCACCTGGAGGGAGGCTGGCCCGCGTCGCCCCGCAGAACCCCACCACCAGGACCCCGGAGGGCCGGTGGGCGGAGAGGAAGCACGCCAGGCGTTCCCGGGCCACCTCACCCACCCCCAAGGCAAGGCGCGGCCGCGTCCGCACGAACAGGAGCTCCGTTTTAAGCGCCCCGCAGGTCAGGATCATCCTCCCCTCCGGAACACCAGCTTCCACGGGTGGTTCACAGCGTCGAGCACGCTCGCCGGCTCGAATCCCGAGTGCAGCATGCAGCCGGCGCAACGCGGGTCCTTCCCCGGCCCGTACCGCTCCCACAGGGCAGGATCTAGGAGCTCAGACAGGTCCTGGACGTGCTCGTCGGCNATGAGGTAGCAGGGCTTCCTCCAGCCCAAGACCGTGTAGGTGGGGATGGCCCAGGCAGCGCACTTCCGGTAGTCGCGCCGCCCCGCGAGGAAGTCCAGGAACAGGGGATTGTCGTAGAACGGAAACTTCNCCCCCCCGTCCAGGAGCTCGCGGAACACTTTGATCGACTCCTGGCGCTGGAGGAAGAGGTCCTTTTCTGAGACGGCCTCGTAGGCNTAGCCCGGGGAGAGCATCAGCCCCTCCACCCCCAAGTCCCGCAGGGTGCGGAAGAGCTCCTTTAGGTCGGGGACGTCGGAGCCATGAAACACGGTGGTGTTGGTGCACACCCTGAAACCCCGCGCGATNGCCTCCTTGATGGCCGCGATCGCCTCCTCGTAGGCCCCAGGGCGGCTTGTCACCTGGTCGTGCACCTTGGCCGTGCCGTCGAGGTGTACCACGAAGCACAGGCGTTTGTCCGGCCGGAACTTATCCAGGGACTCCCGGAGGAGGAGCCCGTTGGTACAGAGGTAAACCCAGCGCCGCTGCCCGATCAGGCCCCGGACGATATCGGCGATCCCCGGGTGGAGCAGGGGCTCCCCGCCCGAGACCGAGACCACCGGAGCCCCGGCCTCCTCTGCTACCCGCAGGGCTCGATCCACAGAAAGGCGCTCGCCCATCACGTCCTGGTACTCCCTGATCCTCCCGCAGCCGATGCAGCGCAGGTTGCAAGCCTCCAGGGGCTCGAGCATGAGCACCATGGGGAAGAGCTTCCCCTTCTGCGGCCACTTCCGCCGCGGGAGGAGATAACGAGCGAGCTCAATGCTCATGCTAAGAGGCCTTCCCATCTAGACCTCCCTCTCGGCGAGGAACGAAAGCAGCTCCTCGAACATGTCCCTGGCCTGGGGGGTCCAGGGAAGCCCTCGGGCGAGCTCCCGGGCCCGCTCGCCGTAGCAGCCGGCCGCTTCTTCCGCAGCCTCGCGGGTCCCTAGGACGGCGAGGCGCGAAAGCACTTCCTCCACCGGGACCGGCTCCTGGGAAAGGAGCTCCCGCACCTCCGGGTCGCGCTCCAGGGCGTAGGAGAGCGGCCACGACCGCTTGCGGCGGAGGAGGTCCCCGCCGGCGGGCTTTCCCGTCTTCTTCGGATCCCCCCAGATCCCCAGGATGTCGTCCCGGATCTGGAACGCCATGCCCAACGTCTCCCCAAGCTCGTAGTGGGCCCTGGCAAGCTCGGGCCGCCCGGCAGCCAGGGCCCCCAGCTCCAGGGCACAGCCGAGCAGGGCCCCGGTCTTCTTCCGGGCCATTTCCAGGTATTCCTTCACCCCCCCATCCAGCGCCCCTTCTAGGCCGAGGTCCAACACTTGCCCCTCGATCATGCGGAAGGTGGCAGAGAGCAGGGCTTCTTGCGCCGCGACGACCGTCGCGGGCGGAAGTACCTCTCCTGCCTCCAAGGCCGTACGCAGGGCCAGCACCAGAAGGCCGTCCCCAACGTTGATCGCCTGGGCGGTGCCGAAGACCTTCCAGGCCGTGGGTCGCCCCCGCCTGAGTTCGTCCCCGTCCTGAATGTCGTCGTGAACCAGAGAGAAGTTGTGGACGAGCTCTAGCCCACAGGCGAGGGGCAAGGCCGCTTTGAGGTCTCCCTCCAGGGCCTCGCAGGAAAAGCACACCAAAGCAGGCCGGAGGAGCTTCCCCCCGATCCCAGGGCCGGGCGTCCCGTCGGGCTCCTCAAGGCCCATGGGGTAGCGAAGCAGCCTGGTAAGCGCCCCCTCCCCCTCCAGAGCCCGGGTGAGGATCCTTGTGATCTCGTCTCGATACCGGGTGAGGATCTCCACGCTAGCCACTTGGCACCTCCGGCACCCGTACCAGGCCCAGGTCCAGGGCCGCGCGCACGAGCTCGGCGGTGGAGTGGACCGCGAGCTTCCTCATGGCGGAAGCCTTGTGGGCCCGCACCGTGGCCGGCGAGCGGGAGAGGAGGCGTGCGATCTCCGAGAGTTTTCTCCCCTCGGCGATGAGCTGCACCACCTCGCGCTCCCTGGGGGTGAGGGGTAGCCGCCTGTCCCCCTCCTCCGGGGCAAGCAGCTGTTCACCCCGGGCCGCCCGCGTGACCGCCTCTACGATGAGCTTCGGGTCCTCGCCCTTGAGCACGTAGGCCGCGGCCCCGGCGGCGGCCGCCTCGGCCCGCCAAGCCGCCTCGTCGAACATGGAGATCAGCACCATCTGCACCTGGGGGAGCCGCCTCCGCACCCGGCGGCATAGCTCAATACCCGACAGGCCCGGCAGGGCCACGTCCACCACGGCCACGTCCGGGAGGGTTTCCCGGATCAGCCGCAGGGCCTCCCGGCCGTCGGCCGCCTCCCCCACGACTTCCACCCCGGCGCTGGCGAGGATGGCACGCAGGCCTTCCCTCACCACCGGGTGATCGTCCACGAGCACCGCACGCACACCCATTCCAAGAGGATGTTACAGGCTGGAAGGCTCCCTCACGATCGGGGAACCGTATTAACAGATTGCCCTTACAGATATTTTGTCTACAATCCGCTACGCAATGTTCACCAAACCTCTATTTAGATCGGTGCCAGCCTTGGTTCTCATCCTGCTTTGCTTTTTTATCCCTGTCTTCGGGACCCAACCCCCTGTGCAGTGGCAATTGCTTGAGACCGAACACTTCTACCTATTGCTTCCCCAGGGCATCCAATCTCCCAGTTACGTCGCAGATGAGGTGGAGCGGATCAGGAACCAGGTGGTGGGGTTCTGGCTCCTAGCGGAGAAGAGCTTCTCGAAGAAGCGCGCAAGGGACGAGAGGAAGAAATGATCAGCTCATCGCCACCTCAAAGCGGCCCCCAAAAATCGCCCCTGCCCCACGGGCCGTTGAAGACCCTGCTGTTGCTCTACCCGGACATAGANACCTACTGGGCAGATACAGGGGCTTTCGGTACCGGGGGGCTCATAAAAACGTGGAGCTCTCCATGGGGCTTGTCCGAACTTATCCACAATCCCGACAGCTTGGATCCGGTGTTCCAGGAACTTTACCATGAGGGCCGTCTCTGGGAAGACTGGTTCGTGGCTGCCTGCTGCCTCAACGACTGTTGTGGGTGCGGGGGTTGGCGCTCGGCCCTGGCCCANGAGCTCACCCACGACCTGCAGTTCCAGATCGGCTGGACAGGTCCACATTTCGTTTTGGAGGGCATGGCCTATTGGACCGGGTTCCAGCTCGGGTACGAACAGCACTTCGATCTCAGAATAAACCAAGAGGTGGCCATTTGGCTGGAGGAAGGCGGCGGGATCGGTCAAGAGATACCGCCGTATCTAATAGCCGAAGTGGGAGCAAGCCTTGTGGACTTNNTCTGCTCCATAGGGGACAAAGAAGATTTCCTGACCATCTACTCCGAGCTCGTATTCTCACACAGGGACTTACCCGAAGACATGACCCAGGAAGAGCTCATCATCCGCCGTTTCGGGGAACCCGAGGAGGAACTTTTAGCCGAGTGGAAACAGTCCATCCGCCAAGTCCCCATAAGCACGGGGGCTCGGGTACTCTACCGCGCTAAGCAGCAAGAGTTAGTGGAAAGGGCCGTTTTCCTTCTCCCCCTGTTCTCCCCAGAACAGAGGGAGGAAGTGTGCAGCAGGTTGGCTAGCATCAACGCCGGGCAAGGTACCCCGGCCGACCTGGAACGGCTGGAGGCCCTCTTCCAGGGCCCTTTCCCTCCGCCTGACGAAGCNGNCCTCTCCAAGATAGACCAGCGCCTCACCTGGTTGAGGACCATAGTGGAAAACCTCGTCGGTTCAGAGGCGACAGCCCGGGTGTCCCGCTTGAACATACTGCGTTTCCGAGACCCGGAGCGCCTCATCCAGGAGTACGTAGACATGGTCAACACTTATTTGACCGGGGACATCCTCCCCCACGGGGGTTAGGCGCGGCGGAGGGCGCGGGCGCGTAGCTCCGCCGTGCTCGCGCAGCCGAGCTTCTCCTTAAGCTTCTCGAGGTGGGACTCCACCGTCTTCACCGACACCGCCAGGCGCTCGGCGATCTCGCGGTTGGAGAGCCCCTGGGAGAGCAGGGCCAGCACCTCCTCCTCCCGGGGGGAAAGGCAAGGCAGGTGGGAAAAGCACGCCTCCCCCCGGGCGCAAGCCCGCACCGCCTTCACCAGCTCCTCCGGGGGGCAGGTCTTCGCGAGGAACCCGTCCGCCCCGGCCCGGGCCGCCTCCCGCGCAAGCAGCGGATCGTCGAGAGCGGTGAGGATGAGCACCCGCGCCTCCGGGGCCGCTTCCCGGAGCCGGCCGATGGCCGAGAGCCCCCCGCCCGGCATGGCCAGGTCCCACAGCACCACGTCCGGCTCAAGCTCTCGGGCCAGGCGGATCCCCTCCTCCCCGGAGGCGGCTTCCCCCACCGGCGTGAGGCCGGCCCGAGCAAGGAGCCGCGCCAGACCCTGCCGCACCACCGGGTGGTCGTCCACGATGAGCACGCGGATCATGGCAAGGGAATCGCGAACCTGATACGCGTCCCCTTCCCAGGAGCGGACTCCAAGTGAAGCTCCCCGCCCACCAGGGACACCCACTCCCGCATCCCGGAGAGGCCGAGCCCCTCGGGGGTGCGGCGGGTGTCGAACCCCCGGCCGTCGTCCCGCACCTCGCCCACGAGCTTCCCCCCCTCCCGCTCCAAGCGCAGGGACACATGCCGGGCGCCGGCATGGCGTCGCACGTTCTCCAGCGCCTCCTGAAACGTCCTGAACACCGCGGTCTCCACCCGCTCCGGGAACCTCCCCTCCGGAAGGTCCGCCTGCACCTCCACTCCGGTGGCGGCGGAGAACCTCTCCACCAGGTTCCTGAGGGCTGGGCCCAAGCCCAGCTCATCGAGGAGCGGGGGCCTGAGGTCCCGGGCGAGCGACCGAGCCCCCTCCACGGCCTCGGCCAGCAGCCGCTCCGCCTCCGCGAGGTCCCCGGAGGAAAGGGCCCATCTGGCCGCGGCCAGGGTCTGGCCCAGCTCGTCGTGCAGCCTCCGGGAGATGCGGCGCCGCTCCTCCTCCCGCGCCGAAAGTAGCCGGGCCGAAAGCCGTGACAGCGCCCGCTCCCGCCGCTCAAGCTCCCGCCTTTGGCGCT
>MTNI01000178.1 GCA_002011415.1 Candidatus Acetothermia bacterium JdFR-47 | reverse complement strand
CTCTCAGAGGAGCTTCCCCGTCTTCCGAAGGAGATAACGCTCATAAATGAGGTCGATTTCCCCTTCACGCACCCGGAACTCCACCGGGAGCCTGCGGCTCCGCTGCAAGGCATAGAAGGTTCGAACGTCGCCTTCGAGCGCTTCCGGGACGAGGGGGACAATGAGGTCGGTGTATTTGTCCCTGATCTCGAGGGAGAGTAGGTCCCCCATCCTCTTTACCTGGGCCCGCATCGTGCCCTTGTAGGTCTCGTAGACGCCCANGAGTTCCGCCAGGGCCTNNTCCNGCTGCACGAAGGGAAGGCTCTCAGGGTCCTCCCCTAGCATGAGGGCCAGGCCGTACATGCCAAGCTGGGAGAGCGGATAGCCACTTCCGTTGGCCAAAAGCGCAATCCCCACGCCCTCCTCCGGGATAAAGCCCATGTAAGCGGTGGAGACAAGGACCGATCCCCCATGGCCCACGAGCTTGCGCCCGAGGAAGTTGGGAAGGATTTGAAGGCCGTAGCCATACCCCTCCTCCCCGAAGGGGCCCTGGTAGGGCACCGCGACCCGCGGGGTCTCCATCTCCTCCACCGACTCCCGCGAGACGAGGCGTACCCCGCCGGCTTCGCCCCAGCCAAGGTACATGGCGATGTAGCGGGCAAGGTCCAGCACGCTGCTTATGAGACCGCCGTCGGAGGAGATGGCCCCATAGGGGTAGGTGGAGGGCACCCTCTCCCCGTCGCGGGTGACCACATACGGCGTGGCCGCGTCGGGGTCCTTTTCCACCTCTTCTTTACGGAAGAAGCTCCGTTCCATCCCAAGCGGCTCGAGCACGTTCCGCTTTATGTACTCCTCATAGGGGAGGCCTGAACACTTCTCGATGATAGCGCCTAAGAGCACATATCCCTCGTTCAGGTAGAACCAACGCTCCCCCGGACGGGCGATGGCCCACCCCCCGGCGTCAGCCATGAAAGAAAGGAGGTCGGAGTAACTGGCGATCGGAAGCCAGTTTTCCCCCGCCCCGGTGACCTCCCGGATCACCGCCTCCGCATAGGCCAGGGCCGGGATCCCGGAAGTGTGAGACATGAGATGCCAGATGCGGATGGGTTCCCCCCGGTTGGACCTTTAGGGGGACGTACTCCTGCACGGGGTCGTCCACGGAGAGCTTCCCCTGCTCGGCGAGTTGCATGATGGCGAGAGCCGTGAAAGACTTGGTGACGGAGCCGATCCCGTACAGGGTGCCCGGCGTTGCGGGAAGGCCCAGCGCCAGGTCCCGGAAACCAAACGCCCCTTTCCAGACAACCTCCTCTCCCTGAACGGCGGCGACACTCAGCCCGGGGAGCTTGGTCTCGGACATCTTCTCGAACACGAACCTCGCAAACCTCTCAAAGGGCAAGATCTCACCTCCAACGTGCCCGATTCTAGCTGGAACTTCCAAGATCTGCCCAGCGCTCCTAAACTTCTGCAAGTGTGGCACTAAAGCACCCCGCAGGGCACAATCATGTGGATCCTCGTGAAAGGGGCGACGGGCATGGGGAAGTGGACTGGCATCGTGCTGGCAGCTTTGGACCTCGAGAGCCTAATTAGGTCCGTTTGTTAGAAGGCAAGTGTTAAAAAGGAGGTGTCCATGCGCAGGACATTCATGTCGCTTGTGATGGCACTCGCCGTGGGGGCGTTGGCCTGGGGCCAATTGCCAGGTGGGTTCTCCACCTATCCCGGGGGCCATCTCCTCATGGTTTATCAGGTAACCTCGGAAGGCCGTGAGCCGTACACTTACACCCTCGAACTCACCCCGCGCGAGGACGGAAGCTACCTCATCCGCACCGAGGCAGTCGGCCCAGGAAGTCTGGACGATCTGCTACCACGCCCTTTTTCATGTGGAGTCCTTCCATCTGGCTAACGAATGCATGGTGGCTCCCCTGCTACTACATGCTTTTCATATACGGCCAGACGATTGAGCCAAACCGCACTTATGTTCTCCCTGGAGGTCTCTCCTTCGTGACCGAAGGCGAGGTGACGGTCGCCGGGGTCGCAGCTGTGAAGGGAACTCTAACCGCAGCGGACAACCCTGACGAGCGAGTGATCCTAGCCATTTCCCCTAACCCGGCCGTGCCCTATCCGGTATGGGTGCGCCAGGAGCGAAAGACCGCAAATGGTTGGGAACTCGAGTACGAGATGCTTCTCACCCAGTACCAACACGGATGACCGCAAAAGAGATGAAATCGCTCAAGGAGTGGATCCTCAAGGAAGGGGCGGTCTTAGGCCCCGAATTCCTACGGGTAGACGGTTTCCTCAATCACCGTATCGACCCCGCCTTCGTGGAGGAAGCCGGCCGGGAGCTCGCGACCGCCTTCGCTGGTCAAGGAGTAACCTGTGTCCTCACCGCTGAGGCAGCCGGGAACGTGATCGCATACGAGGCCGCTCGGCGGCTCAGGGCCCACGCCATTTACGCCAAGAAGGGCCGCGCAGCCACCATGGCCCACCCCCTCACCCGCGTGGTCCCCTCCCCCACCAAGGGCGGGGAGGTAGAGCTCGCCGTCTCCCGAGATTACCTGACTTCAGGCGAACGCGTCCTCGTGGTGGATGACTTTCTCTACCGGGGCCTCACGAGCCAGGCCCTGGCGGAGATGGTGCATGAGGCAGGGGCGGAACTCGTGGGATTCGGCTTCGTGATCGAAAAGTGCTTCGGAGAGGGGCGGCAGGTCCTGTCCCGGTTTGGCGTGCCCATCGTGTCGCTAGTGGGGGTGGAGCGAATGGATCCCCAGACCGGGGAAATCGTCTTTCGGGAGTGAGCTCGTTGGGCATCGTCGTCCTCGACTTCGGCTCCCAGTACACGCGCCTCATCGCCCGGCGCCTCCGGGAACTTGGGGCCTTCTCGGTGATCCTCCCTGGGACAGCTTCCTTAAAGGAAATCCTAGCACACGACCCTCAGGCGATTGTCCTCTCCGGGGGGCCGGCCTCAGTCCAGGACCCCGATGCCCCCAGACCTGACCCCAAGCTCTTTTCCTCCGGACTCCCGATCCTCGGAATCTGCTACGGTATGCAGCTCTTGGCCCATCATTTCGGGGGCGAAGTTGAGCGGGGAAAGAGAAGGGAGTACGGCAAGGCCCTCCTCATCCGCCATGAGGGGCCGCTCTTTCGGGGCCTTGAAGGAGGGGTCCAAGTCTGGATGTCCCACTCCGATACCGTTACCGCGCCTCCCCCAGGTTGGCGGATCGTGGCCGAAACCGAAGAATGCCCTATCGCCGCCATCGCTTCCCCAGACGGGCGCGCATTCGGTGTGCAGTTCCACCCCGAAGTCGTCCACACTCCGCAGGGGAAGAGGATCTTGGACAACTTCCTTGCACTAGCAAGGGTAGAGCGCGACTGGACCCCGGCCCACGTCCTCGATTCTCTCATCGCCGAGGTACGGGAGCGGACCGCCGGAAAGCGGGTGCTCCTCGGGGTCTCGGGAGGGGTGGACTCGAGTGCCCTGGCACTGCTCCTCTCCCGGGCGGGGGCAGACCACGTGGCAGTCTTCGTGGACCACGGCCTTCTGCGCCACCGGGAGCGGGAGGAGGTGGAGGGGGCGCTTCGCCCCCTGGGGGTGAACCTTCGCGTGGTGGATGCACGGGAGCGGTTCCTCTCCGCCCTGCGAGGGGTGACCGATCCCGAGGAGAAGCGCCGCATCATCGGGCACGAGTTCATCCGGGTCTTCGAGGAGGTAGCGCGGAAGCTCGGGCCCTTCCAGTTCCTGGCGCAGGGGACCCTGTATCCGGACGTGATTGAGTCCGCCGGGGGGACAGGTGCCGCCAACATCAAAAGCCACCACAACGTAGGGGGGCTCCCGGCAAAGCTCGGTTTTGCGCTCCTGGAACCCTTCCGATACCTGTTCAAGGACGAGGTGCGCGAGCTCGCCCGGCTGCTTGGGCTCCCCGACGGGATCCGGCTGCGCCACCCCTTCCCCGGCCCGGGGCTCGCGGTGCGGATCCTGGGAGAGGTGACGGAAGAGAGGCTTGAAGTCCTGCGCCGGGCCGACGCGATTTTCATCCAGGGTCTCAAGGAGCACGGGCTCTACGACGAAGTCTGGCAGGCGTTTTGCGTGCTCCTTCCCGTCCGCAGCGTAGGGGTCACCGGGGACGAGCGCCGTTACGGGTACGTGGTTGCCCTGCGGGCGGTGACGAGCGTAGATGGGATGACCGCAGATTGGGCCCGGCTGCCCCACGGGTTCCTGGACGAGGTGGCCCGCCGGATAACCCGCGAGGTGCCGCAGGTGGGGCGGGTGGTCTACGACGTCACCAGCAAGCCCCCGGCCACTATTGAGTGGGAGTAATCCCTCAAGGGAGGACGCCTTCGGCAGCGACCTGCGACAGGTACCCCTTGGCCCGCCTTCTCACCTCCTCCGCGAGCAAGACCGCGATCTCCCTGAGCGTGGCGTCCTCCTCCCAACCCTTGATCATCTCGTGCCCCAGGAAATAGCCCGTCTGGCTCCGCCCCTCGATTGCAAACCAGGAGCCGAAAAAGTCCTTTACGTCGCCCTCCTTTGCCTTTTCCAAGAACAGGGCGGCCAAGCGGCCTATGTTCTTCCCACACCAATCGAGCCAGCCAAGCTGCCCCTCTGCCTCGTGCCAAGTCTCCTTCTCCTCGATTAGGTGTTCGCTCCTCTGGGCGAAGCCCTCGATGTAGAGCTGCCAGAACGGATCAGTGTGCTCTTCGAGCCCCTCGAGCCCAGCACGTTTGCGCCAGACCCCGTGGAGAAGATGCCCAAGCTCGTGGGCCAAGAGAGCGGATAGCGTGTCCTCCTCCAACCACCCGAGCTCGGCGATATTCTCCAATCCCAAAAGGCAAGCAGGTTTCCCACAAAGCTCAGTCGCCCAACCCGCTCCGCAGCCCATCCCCACGTAAATCACAAAGAGCACTTCAAAATCGAGTCCCAGTCTTTCCTGGGCTTTCAGGCAAACTGGACCGATCACCCGATACAACCCTTCCCTGGCCCTCTCCATGGCCGAGCGCCTTTCATCGAGATGCGGAAGGACGCGTTCCTTCGCGATCGCCCGCCAATCGAGACCCTCCTCCGCGTAGCAGGAAACCTGCTTCTCCCAAAGCGCCGGACAATGCGAGAGGTACCTTTGCCAAAGCTCGAGCTGTCCTTCCAAGGCCTTCTTGGAGAGCTCATCCCAACAGGCCTGGAAGCTCGGGTACAGATCACAAATTTTGTACGCGAGTAGCTGCTTCTCTCCCTCGCATCTTTCGTATGTCATAAAACATGATTNTATCAGGGATTGCCCGGCTCCGAATGTGCGGATAGACTTGCAGCGTCATGCTGGTTGAGCGGCTTGAAGAGTACTTTCAGCGCGAGGAGCGCGTTCGAGTCCGCGATTACTTCTACGTTACCGAGGTCTCAAAGTGCCCCCGTCAGATCTTCTACTCGGCGAAGGGGTTCCCTCGNCCGCCCCTGGACGGCCAGACAGCGAGGAAGCTCGCCGTCGGGGACGCCGCCCACCAGCGCATCGTACAAGCCCTGTACGGGATGGGGATCGTGGTGGCGGCCGAGGCCCCCATCCCCCCCAACCCCCTGTTCCACGGCCGGGCTGACGTGATCGTCTCCCTGGACGGCAAGAACTACGTGGTGGAGATCAAGACGGTGCACCCCTACAACTTCGAACAGATGGTCGCCGCCCCCCGTCGGGACCACTACCTCCAGCTCCAGCTTTATCTCCATTACTTCGACATCCCCCAGGGTGTGATCCTGGCCGAGAACAAAGCCAACCAAGAGCTCAGGGAGTTCGTGGTCACGCGAGACGACGAGGAGATCCAGCGCGTCCTCTCCACCTTCGAGCGCCTGAGGCGAACGATCTTCCTCGAGGGCAAGCTCCCGCCGCTCCCAGACAAATCCGACTGGGAGTACGACCAGTGCCGCTACTGCCCGTATGTGGAATTCTGCAGCAAGGACATGACGGTCCTTCCCGGAAAGGAGCCGCGGGAGCCGAAGGCCTCGGTGGTGTTCCCTCCCGGCGACGAGGAGCCGCTAGGGCTGTTCGATGCCCTGGAGTAACTGGCCAAGCGAGAGTCCCCAGTCTAGAATGCCAGTATCAATCTTAGGGGGTGATGTTTGGTGAAGCGGTATTTGCTTGTGGGGCTCTTGGCCGTGGTGCTCGCCTCCACGCTGGCCTTGGCCCAAGGCGTGCAAGTGAAGATGTTCACAGTGGGGAATCGAGCGATCGGATTTTTCACAAACCTCACTGGCGCGGCGGTCACCGGCTTTCACATCGAGTTCGACCAACCGGTAACGCTCCTTTACAAAGTGGAGGCCGGAGGATTTGTCCAAAACGTGACCGGCGAAACTGAGGGTATCGCGTTCGACTTTGCAGGGCAGCTCGTCTCCTACGCCACTGTGGAGCTCGACTGGCAGCCAGCCTCTGCCAAGGTGGCCTTGTTCCAGTGGGTGGCCGATGGCCAGCCCGCCGGTGCTCCCTACTACACCACTCTTTCCGCGTTCCTAAAGGTGCTGGTAGGGGGGCTCGTCGCGCTCAGGGAGCAAGCCCCAGAGCAGTTCGGCTCCTTGCTGGAGAGCTTCTTCGCCGCCAATCCGGACCTAGGGGCAGCCCTGGCCGAGGCAGGCATCCCGGCGGAGATGCTAATCGCCTCCCTCATGACCGCCCCGCCCGAGGGGATCATGAACTTGCTCCTCACGCTGGTGGAGGGGTTCGGGATCCAAACACTTGAGGACTTCCTGGCGGTCATCGACCTCTCCCTGCTCCTGGAGGCCTTGGGCCTATAGGCCTTTTTCAGGCTTACGTTTCCCCATGGGGCCGCGGCAAGATGCCGCGGCCCCCTTCTTCTAAGCCCGCTTTCCTACAGGCCGCCGGCACGGCCTGTGTAGCACACGTCGTGGTGGAACACCGATCACGGGGCCGGATGTGAGGAAAGGGTGAAGCCGTCCACGTAGGAGGAGATCGCGACCCAGTAGTCAGGGCCCCAGCTGTTCCAGTTGTGAGCGATCCAGAAGATCTTCAGATTCATGTGACTTCGGTCTAGTTCTGGGGGGATGGGGACTGTGTAGACCCTCCACACACTTCCGTCATTGCCTGTTTCGGTGCCCACGGAGCGGTCCACCCGCCCCATGGCTTCCTTTTCCCCGTAAAGGAGCTGCGATGAATTCCAGAGGGTTTCCCAACCGGCGAAGGGGTTTGGATATAGGCCATTTGCATCCTCAAAGACGAGGAGGATGTAGGCGCCCCAACCCCAACCCTTGTTCCCCTCCACCTCGATGTCACGCATGTACAGCTTCACGGCCTGGGCCTCCTCCGGGGCGCCGAACCAATCCGAGGCGACCCAGGTGTAGGAAAGNCCTTCCCCAAAGGGGAGGGAGGGATCCTGAGAGGTCTCCTGAGGAGGGACCGCCTTGGCCATGGCGTAGAGGGCCTGGCTTCCTTTGTAATGAGCTTCTTGCACGATCCCAAGCGTGTGATCACCGCTGCCCGAGGCGATCACCTGCTGGTGGCGCTGGACGAAGGCACGCCCTGCGCCCCAGCCCGCTGGGACCTCCCCTGGAGCGCCCTGCTCAAAGCCCCCATTCGGGACCACTTCCATCTCCTCGGGTGCGGGGNCGGCGACCNTGAAAACGGTAGTCGCGATGACGTTCCCCCCGTGGGTCACGGTCACCATGTAGCCCCCAGGGGAAAGCTCCCCGAGGGTGACATCAAGGCTCCAGTCGGTGAGGGCCAGGAGACAGACGACCGACGGATTGAAATCCGCCTGCGTGTAGAGGGTGATGAAGATCTGATTGCCCAGGGAAAGAGACATGGCTTGCTTGGGGACGCAGGAGTCCGACCACGTGCCGCTTAGATGAACGACGACGGTATCAGCAGAGGTAGGGGCTGGGGGGACGATTTCAATGGAGGTGGCGATGGGGACCCCCGCCATGCCCCAGGTTCCCACCAAGAACCCCACGAGGGCCATGGATAGGGTCCAAAGGCCTCCTCGCCCCTTTGCGTTCCTCGACCAACTCATCGGGACCACCTCCCTTCACTGGCTGTCCGGCATCATAACGTGCCGGCCGTTACGTCCTGGCTCGGCATCGGCGGGTGGGCTTGCTTCCCGTCTTTTCGGGCCCACGGCCAAGGGTGTGCCGCGGGCACTACTCTTTACGCCTTTCAGAACGGATTAAGCCGAGGTATAGATCTGACGCGGCCCCTGAGATCAACCCTGCCGAGGACGTGCTTTCCCAGCCTGCCCCAGCCTGTTTCTGGACAATGCACATTGTATGTTCGGCGGGAAGAGCCCACAATGGCTTTGTATACGCTAGAGAGCAAAGAGAGGAATCGCCTGACGCGCTCCTAGTAAACAGCGCGTCTTTTGAGGCTGTCAG
>MTNI01000065.1 GCA_002011415.1 Candidatus Acetothermia bacterium JdFR-47 | reverse complement strand
GCCTTGTGGTGCTTGCCCTGGGCCTCAAACCAAGCTCGGGCCTCCTCCACGCTCACCTGTTCCCTGAGGATGGGGCGGTCCTCCTCCACCAAGCGCCGCATNTGCGCCTCGAGGCGGGAAAGCTCCTCNTCGGAAAACGGAGGTCGCCCCAATACCCGGCAGTAGTAGCCCCCGTAAGGCACGGAGTGGTCGATGATGAGCTCAGCCTCCGGGAACAGCTCCTTCACACAGGCGGTGAGGAGGAAGCTCAGGGACCTGGTGTAGATGCGGATCCCGTCGGAGTCGGTGAGGAAGACCGGTTTCACCTCCACGTCCCGCCGGACCGGGGTGGCCAGCTCACGCAGCACCCCATCCACCACCGCGGCCATGGGGGGCACCACCGGGTCGGGGTAGGCCGCCCGCACGAAGGCCTCGAGCGTCGTGCCCACTGGGCCCTCGAACGTGCGCCCGTCAGGGAAGTACGCTTGCACCGTATTCCGGGGCCGAGCTGGTCGTACCTCTGTCATGGGGCGCGATTATACTCCCCGGAGCGGACCCAGTTGTCCCCTAAGCTGCTCGAAACACCAAGGCCAGCCCACGTTGATCCGATTTTTATCCAGCTTCTATAGACGAAGGGGACCGGCTTGGCGTACATTGGCTCAACATGCTCAAGGCGAGAGGCCTCCCGTCCAATGTACCTGGACCGCCAGCGCTGCTCCTTCTCCTTCTGGTGTCTTCCCGCGGGGGATCTCGGGAACTTATCTCGTCGGTTAAGGAGGAATGCCCATGAGGAGAAACCGCAAGCTGCTGGGGGCGTCGACCTTGGCTTTCATCCTGGGACTCGGCTTGGTATACGTCGCCACCATCTCCGGCCCGGTGCTCGGCGCGAGCGCGGCTCCAGCTGCCGACGAGCCCGTGCTCCTGTTCACCATCGGGGTACACGTAGAGCCCCTCGGCGCAGAGGTAAGCCCGCTCGTGGGTGAACAGCGGCCGACCCAGCTGCCGAACGACGGTAGACCAAGGCGCGACTACCACAACCCCCAGATATTCCAGCGCCATGTGCAGCACCTCTATGAGCTCGCCGAGGTCGTCGAGCGCCACGGGGGAAAGCTCGTGGTGCAGGTCCAGTCGCCGTTCACGACCTGCGCCGTGGAATTCGGNAGTTCAATCCTCGTGGACCTCGAGGCCCGGGGCCACGAAATCGCCCTCCACTTCCACGAGGACGCCCACCTCGGCAAGGATCCAGAGCGCTTGCCTCCAGACATCTGGTGCGCGGTGATGCAGGAGGAGATCGGGTTCATCCACCGAGCGGGCGTCAGGGGGCCCGTACGCTACTGGAGCGGCGGGAACCTCTATCCCGATCTGCTTGTGGCCGCTGCGTGCGCCGGGCTTGAGATAAACAGCGACTGGAAGGACCCGCATACCCAAAGCTCACACGAGCTCGTGACCGGCGTGAACCCATGGCGGCCAGCGGGCGGGCCAAACCCCAACGACATGGCCGCCTTTGCGACCCATGACCCGAACGGCCCCGTGATCTACCTCCCCAACGGGGAGCTGGACCTCACGCACTTCCGAGACAAGCGTCGCATCATGACCGAAAGGGGTCCTGCGGCCTGGTTTGAGGTACTGCGCGATGATTTTCTGCGCTCGCTCGCTGCCGCGCGCCCCGACCGGGTGAACGTCTACCACTTCACCGTCCATCCGGGCGAGTTTCCACCGGAGTTGATCGATTGCTTCCTCGCCGAGGTGGTCGACCCGCTTGTGGCCCAAGGGAAAGTGCGGTGGGCCACCTTCTCCGAAATGGCCGACGCCTTCATTGCCTGGGAGGAAGAACACCCCGGCGTCGATCCTCGCTCCGCCGAAGGCGCCGCCGCCCCTCCCGATGAACCGGACGAACCTACATGCAGGGGCTACATCACCTTCGCCGTCAACGTGCACGACTTCAAACACGTGGGGGAAAGCGCGGATACGCTGCTTCGTCTCATAGACCTGTTCGAAAAATACGGCGTGCGCGGCGATTTCTACCTCACGGCGCCCCAGGTGCACTTCTACCTTGAGCAGCGCCCGGACGTGATCGAGCGGCTGCGGCAGAGCGGAATGACGATCAGCTACCACGTGCGCCCACCGCATCCCACATGCCCTGGATTCGACCGGTGCCTGGAGGGGCTCTCCCCGGAGGAGCTGGAGCAGACGCTGCGCGATTACGAGACGTACCGTCTGGACCTTGTCACCGGAGGACTCCTGCGGGACCAGCCCGGCGGCTACAGCTTCGTCAAAGAGGTCTTCGGCCGCGAGCCGGTGGTGGCCTCAGTGCCCAACCCCCGTTGGCGCGCCGCGGTACTCCCCGTCCTCGCCGAGCTCGGCGCGCGGATGACCCTGGTCTACCACGAGACAGGCACCGACCCGGAAAACCCCTTCGAGTGGGTCCACGGGCTCTTGGTACGCCCGAGTGACTTCAGCGTGACCCGCTGGAGCGTCCCCGGCAGGCCGCAGGAGGCCTTCTGGTGGAACATGCTCGACACGCCCTTCGCCGAGGAGTACAACCCCACGCTGAGGCTAAAGCAGCTTTTAGGAGAGTGGCCGCATGAGCGCCCGCCGTTCATAACGGTGCTCATTCACGAGAACAACTTCTACCGGCAGGGGGGAACGCCCTGGGCGCTCGTTTACTACGAGGACCCGCGGAAAGGGCGACCCAAGTCCCCGCCTTTCGATCTGGATGCGCCGGATCCCTCCCGCCCTCGCTCCCCAGAGAACCAGGCCGCGATCTGGGCCGCGTACGAGGAGCTTGTGGCCTATGCCGCGGAGCACCTATGCGTCGTCACCTCGGAGGACATCGTAAGGATGGCCTCAAGCCAAAATTAATTAAGTGGAAGCGGTCAGCAAAAGCGGGGCACAAAGAAGCCCCCGCAAGCGAAAAAGCATTGAACCCTCTCGAGTTTGACTCCCGGAAGCCTACCGTGTTACGATGAAATAGGGTGATTCGCATGAAAAAGTTCATCTGCCCGCTGTGCAGCGAAGTCGCCATCTCAGGCTATGACTCCCTCAAGTGCCCGGTGTGCGGCACCGAGATGACCTCCATCACCGGCAGCCTGATCGCCCGCATCCCAGACCGCCCCGGCGGCCTGGCGGCGCTGTCGCAGAAACTCGCGGAGAAGGGAATCAACATCACCTCCCTTCGGATCATCGCCAAGCAGGGCGACGAGGCAATCGCCATCTTCACGGTGGACCGCCCCGAGGAGGCTTTGAAGATCGAAGGGGTGCAACGGGCAGATGAACACAACCTGCCCCTCCAGCACCTACCTTCCCTCCCCCAGGAGTAGGTACCAAGTCGCGCAAAAGCCCCAACCATATACTGGCAGCCGTGGCGATTACCCGCCTCAGCATGAGGTTTGGGGTGGAACAATGGGAAACAACCGGAGGATCGGCTCTTTGAGGCCGTGGCTGGCCTTGGCGGTNCTCGTCGTCCTGGGCACCCTGCACTTCGTCTCCTTTCCACAGACCAACCTGCTGCGGAACCCGGGCTTCGAGGAGGGCGTGGAGGCGCCGGAAGGCTGGAGCCCCTGGCCGGCCCACGCCCCGGGCGTGACTTATGGCTGGGACGACCAAGTGGCACATAGCGGTGCCCACAGCGTTTTCGTCGAGAGCAGCGGCACGGGCTTTGGCATGTGGCAACAGGTGGTCCCGGTCCAAGGGGGCACAGTCTACGTCCTGGCGGGGTACGTGGGCTTCGAGGGGATCGTCCCGCCCGGACGCTGCAACCTGCAGCTCGTGTTCCGCGATGCGAGCGGAAGGACCGTGGAGATGGTGGACTTCCCTTCCCACTCCGGCACGCGCGAGCTCGCCTACGACTTTCCCAGAGAGCTCAAGCTCAGAGCCCCAGCCGGGGCGACCGCCTGCGAGGTCAACCTCTTCCTCCGGGGCCCGGGCAAGGCCTGGTTCGACGACATCCTGTTCGGCCCCGCGCCCACCGGCGTCATCGCGGGCACGGTGACGAGCGGTGGCCAGCCGCTCCCGGGCGCCCGCGTCTTTATCTGGGGCGATCCGTGGGGAGCGCGCTACGGGGCGACCACCGACGAGCACGGCCGGTACGTGATCGAGGACGTGCCCGTGGCTGCACCCCGCTACCTCCTCCTGGCCCAAAAGGAGGGCTACAAGACACGGCCCGTCGGGGACGTGGACGTAGTGGCCGGGGAGGTGACTACGGTGGACTTCGAGCTCGAGCCGGGGCGGGATCCAGCGGACGACCTGCGGGTTAAGTTCGGCTCCCTGGCCCTGGCGCGGTGGACCTCGCCCGCCGCGATCCCCGAGGACGCAGTGATCGCCCCCAAAGCCTACCCGGCCTCGGTGCGTCCCTTCCTCCAGCCCGATGAGTTCATCCAATCGGACCACCCTGCGGTCCTGGAGTTAGCCCAGAGGATCCTGGAAGGGCTCCCGCCCGAGCGGAGGAAAAGCGCCCGGGATGTGGCCTGGGCCGTCTACGAGTGGATGAGCAAGAACATCGAACACGATAGCGTCCTGACTATGGTCCCCGGGGGATTTGCGAACGCCGCCTTCCGCGACGTGACGAGCGGGATCTGGCAGACGATCAGCGGCGAGGGCTGGTGCTGGGGACGGAGCTTCTACGACTGGGCCTACGAGCCCCCGGAGCTCCTCGAGGAGCGGGGCGGGATCTGCGTGGAACACTCCTGGCTTGCAGCCGCGCTCCTGCGTGCGCTGGGGATCCCGGCGCGGGCGGCCGTGGGGTCGAACCAGATCTGGGTCCAGCGGCCCTCGGGCGAGGGGATGTGGGTGGGGTTCAGCACCACCGGGGGCCGGACCGCCTACCGCAAGAAGGGTCAGCTCGGCCCCGGGTTCGGTGGCCTCCCCTGGCCCACTTTCTACTCCGTGCTATCGCGCCCAGTGCTCCACGAAGACTGGTCCATGGAGAACCCGTGTATGTGGCGCGAGCGCCATCCGTGGCAGGAGAGCTACGAGGGCACGCCATCGGGGCTCGAACGGGCCCTCGCAGCCCTGGAGCGCTTCCGCGAGACCGGCGATGCCCCCCGAGGCGATCCCCCACAGCGGGGCACCCGGAACCGCTACTTCATCCACTACTCCGACGTCACCATTAACCTCTATAACATCGGGGACCAACGGACCCTGGACATGCGGTTTCCAATCGTATCTGACTCCGAGGCCCAGACCTTCACCGACCACGTGGCCTATTGGACGAATCACCCCGAGTGCGTGGTCCGGACGTGGATCGAGGAGATAGAGAACCCGCCGGTGGAGGGGGTGGAACGCTGGTTCCACATCGAGTTCGACCTGACGGCCCTCCTCGGAGGCTGAGGCGAAAGATCTGCGACTACGCCTCGCAGGCCAGCTCGAGGAGCGTCCTCACCAGGGCCACGGCTGTCTCCAGGTCCTCCACCCGAATGTGCTCGTCCGGGGTGTGAGGGGCCCGCGCTCCCATCCCCAGCACGGCACACCGGATGCCCCGCATGTTGAGGATGGAGGCGTCCGTGCCCCCGCAGATGAGACGGGGCTTGGGAATAAGGCCCAAGNCTTCCACCGCTCGCCGGGCCAACAACACCGCCGGCTCGTCTTCCGCAAGACGCACGGCCCGGTAGGCAAGCTCCACCTTCACCTCGGCCCAGGCCCCTAGAGCGTTCGCTTCCTCCTCGAAGGTGCGGCGATACACGTCCGCCAGGCCCACCGCCTTGTCGTGGGAAAGACTCCTGCACTCCGCCTGTACCACCGCCTTGGCCGGCACCCCGTTCCTGATCTCGCCGCCTTGGATCACGCCCACGTTGGCGGTGGTCTCGTGGTCGATGCGCCCCTCCGGGAGGCGAGCGATGGCCCGTGCCGCGGCCTTAATGGCCGAGATCCCCTGCTCCGGGGCCATGCCAGCGTGGGCCGCCTTGCCGTGGACCGTGACGTCGATGAGGAAGTGCGACGGCCCCCCGATTACGATCTCGTCGAAAGCCTCCCCATCCAGCACGTACCCGAGCCTTGCCTCCAGGCGCTCCACCTCCAGGTGTTTGGCCCCGAGGAGCCCCACCTCCTCCTCCCGGGTGATCACGATCTCCAAGGGCGGATGGCGGCTGGCACCCTTGATCCCAAACCAGATGGCCGCGATCCCCGCCTTGTCGTCCGCCCCCAGTATCGTACTCCCGCGGGCCCGGATGACACCNTCCTCCACCACTGGCTCGATCCCCACCCCGGGCTTGACCGTGTCGGCATGGGCGCAGAGGAGAAGGGGCTCCCCCGAGCAGCTCCGGCCTGGAAGCCGGGCGATGAGGTTGCCGTAACCGTCGCGCTCACAGGCTGCCCCCAGGTCCTCGGCCCACCTCCGCGCCAGCCACTCCAGGAACTCCCCCTCCTCTCCGGATTCGGAGGCGATCCTCACCATGTCACAGAACCGGTCAACGAGCTCGCTCATCACCCCTCCCTTCAGCTGGNTCCACGTGCACGACCACCGAGGCTCGTCCACCCAAAGCCTGGCTCACCGTCCGCTCCACACGGGTGGCGATGTCGTGCGCTTCCCGCACGGGCATGGCGGGATCGACCTGGATGTGGACATCCACCAGGGCTTGGCGGCCCAGCCGGCGGGTGCGCAACCGATGCCACCCCTGCACGCCTTCCACGCTCTCAATCGCCCGAGCGATCGCCTGCTGTTCCTCCTCGGAGAGCGCNCCCTCCACCAGTTCGTGGAACGCACGACCCAGGATGCGCAACGCGGCCATGATCACCATGGCGCCCACCACCACGGCTGCCACCTTGTCCCCGCCCGGATATCCGAGTGCCGTGGCGGCGCCCCCGAGGAGCACCGCCACCGACGACAGGGCATCGGTGCGGTGGTGCCAGGCGTTGGCCTGAAGCGCGGTGCTGTGGACCCGGCGGGCGGTGCGGCAGGTGGCCCGATACAGTCCCTCCTTGACCAGGATCGAGAGCCCGGCCACCGCCATGATCATCACCCCTGGCGGACGCCCGCCTCCAACCCTCAAACCGACCGCGGAGTCCCAGATGAGCCACCCACCGGCCACCAGCAACGCCAGCGCCACGGTCAGACCAGCCAAGGTCTCGAACTTACCGTGCCCGTAGGCATGGGAGCGGTCGGCGGGGCGATCGGCCAGGCGGATCCCCCCGATCACCACGAGGTCGGTGGCGAGATCGGAAAGGGAATGGATCCCATCGGCCACCAGGGCCATGGACCCACCGAGCAAGCCCAGACNGAACTTAAGGGCGAACAGCCCGGCGTTTATCACCCCGCCGACGACGGTGATGCCGATGCCCTCGCTATTCATATCGCAGGTGAATATAGCCGGCGGGGGCGGCACCGAGCCACTCCCCGGGCATCTTAGGGAGAGGCAACCTGCCCCCGGGCCAGGGCCGCAATGTCCTCGGCCACCCAGGTGGGCTTGATCCCAAGGCGCCTCACGTCGTTGNGACGGGAAACCCCTGTGAGGACGAGGGCGGTGTCGAGCCCGGCCCGCTGGGCGCCGAGGATGTCGGTCTCCANTCGGTCTCCTACCATCAAGGCGCTTCCGGGCTCGGCTCGGGCCACCTCCAGGGCGATACGGAAAGCAATGGCGGACGGCTTTCCCACCACCTGCTCCGGGGGNAAACCCATCCCTTCGANGGCTCCCACCACGGCGCCCGCGCCGGGGAGGAGCCCCTCCGGGGTGGGGAAGGTGGCGTCCCTGTTCGTGGCGAGGAACCGCGCCCCGACGAGGAGCCCTCGCAGCGCCTGGGCAAGCTTGTCGTAGGTCAAGGCCCGGTCCATCCCGGCCACGATCCACTCCGCTTCCTCTGGAGGAACGAGGGCATGGCCCGCGGCGGCAAGCTCCTGGGACAAGCCCTCCTCCCCGATCACCCACACCTTCCGGGGCCCGAACTCCTCCAAAAGNTAACGGGCGGCCACGTAGGAGCTCGTCACTANCTCCTCGGGTGAGATGTCAAAACCGAGCGCGGCAAGGCGGCGGGCAGTCTCGGCTCGGGAGCGGGTGGAGTTGTTGGTAAGGAGGATCACGCGTCCCCGACTCTTCAGCTCCTCGAGGGCCTCACGCGCCCCCGGGATCGGTTCCCGATCCCGGACCAGCACCCCGTCCACGTCGAGGAGAAAAGCCACGTAACGCCCCAGTACCTCTTGCCTATCGCTTTCGCGCCGCATAACGGAGATCGATGGTAACCAAAAGCATCGCCTCTCGCTCGCTTGACAGGGCACTGGAAAGGCGCCTAGAATCGCATGGCCGGAGGGATGGTCGAGCGGTCGAAGACAACGGCTTGCTAAGCCGTAGCCGGGCTGTTGAGGCTCGGCCGTGGGTTCGAATCCCACTCCCTCCGCCATATGCGCCCGTAGCTCAGGGGACAGAGCGCTGGCCTCCGGAGCCAGAGGTCGCAGGTTCAAATCCTGCCGGGCGTAAAGAAAGGCCCCGGG
>MTNI01000150.1 GCA_002011415.1 Candidatus Acetothermia bacterium JdFR-47 | reverse complement strand
TCCGTGCCCTTGGCGAAGGGTGCGTACTCGAAGGCCCCCATGGGCCCGGCCCACACCACCGTGCCTGCAGCTTTAAGCTTCTCCGAGAAAACCCGCACCGTCTCCGGGCCGATGTCCAGGCCCATCCAACCCTCAGGGATCGCGTCCGCCGGCAGCACCCTCGTCCCGGCGGTCTCGGAGAGCTCCTGGGCGGCCACCACGTCTACGGGGAGCAGAATCTCTGTGCCCTGGCTCTCCGCCCTCTCGATGAGCTCCTTGATCGTGGGCACGAGCTCCTCGTCCACGATCGAGCTTCCCACCTGGCACCCCTTGGCGGCAAGGAAGGTGAACGCCACCCCGCCTCCGATGAGGAAGCCGTCCACCTTAGGGAGGAGGTCGGTGAGCACCCCCAGCTTGTCCTTGGCCTTCTTGCCTCCCACAAGCACGTAGTAGGGGCGGCGGGGGTTCTCCGTGATCCCGGACAATACCTCCACTTCCCGCGCAAGCAGGAACCCCGCGTAGGCGGGGAGGTAGCGGGCCACCCCCTCGGTGGAGGCGTGAGCCCGGTGGGCTGTGCCGAAGGCGTCGTTCACGTAGAGGTCAAAGGGGGCCGCGAGCTCACGGGCAAAATCCGGGTCATTCTCCTCCTCCTCGGGATGAAACCGCACGTTCTCAAGGAGGACGATCCCTCCCTCGGAGAGGCCTTCCACAGCTCTCTTCACCTCATCCCCTATGCAGTCNNNNAGCGTCGGTACCTCTCGGCCGAGAAGCTCGCCCAGGCGTTCGGCCACCGGGGCCAGGCGCAGCTCCTCCACCACCTTGCCCTTGGGCCGCCCCAGGTGTGAACAGGCAGCCACCTTGGCCCTGTGCTCGAGGAGCCACTTTATGGTGGGCAGGGCTGCCCGAATGCGGAAGTCGTCCGCCACCTTTCCGTCCTTCAAGGGCACNTTGAAGTCAGCCCGGAGCAACACCTTGCGACCACGTACCTCTACATCGCGTATCGATCTCAGCTTCATTTCCATCACCCAACCGCCATTCTAGAAGGCCGCTTCCGCGCCCACAAGGGCCTACCGCGGTATCATAGGTCCATGCCCAGAGAGCTTTGGCCGCTCATCATCGTGGCCTTGCTGGCAGGCCTTGTCGCCTCCAGCGTCCCCTGGCTTGTAACTCTCGATCCCAACCGGCCCGAGGGGATGTTGGTGAACATGCTCCAAACCCTGGAGGCAGCCCGCGACATAGAGGCACGCCTCGAGATCATGGGCCCTGAAGGCCCCGCCATCACCGCCCACCTCCAATGGCTACGCGGCCTCGGCGAAGAAGCGCTGAAGGTCTCGCTTCTGGGGCCCCCGGAGCTGAAGGGGGAGATCTTCACCCTGCATGGCCGGCTTCTCGCTCACTACCGCCCTGACTTGGCCGGACAGGAACAGGNAGAGGCGAAGCCCCCAGAAGAAAAGCAAAAGAGCGGGGTAATCGTGCGGGTCACACTTCCGGCGGAAGTCCCTCAGGGAGGCGAGACCCCTCTTGCCTGGATGAGCTTCGACCCCCGGGAGATCATCACAGGGCTCCGGCTTGGTTCGGTGCGCGTGTCCGTGCGTCGGGAGCGCCTCGGGGAAGGCTGGGATAAGCTCAAGGCCAAGATCGCCGGAGCTTCACTCCCGATCTCCATCCACGGAGCAGTGGATCCGTTCGCGACCCCAAAGGAAGGCGAGAAGTACTCCGAGGGCACGATCGGCTTTTCCTCCTTCGCCAATTTCTCGCCCAGCGAGGATTGGCCCTCCTTCGGCGTCCCCGAGCCGGGGCTGCCCCCTCTCCTAGGTCCGATCCGGTTGGAGGTCCGGGGACACCTCAAAAGCGCCCCTTCCTTCCGCCGGGTGGTGGTATGGGTGGACCCGGGCGAGAAGATCCCTCACCGGGCTTGGTTCTTCGGGGTGTACCCAGGGCAAACCGAGGAACAGCGCCTACTCAGCGTAGCCGTAAAGAGCCTAAGAATAAACATAGGGCTCACCCTCAGGATCGTGCTCGCCCTTCCCGAAGCCCGCCGGACGATCTGGCGCTAGCTACTGGGCTTGGGCCCGGCGACGAAACTCCGATAGCCTCAGCTCCCGATCCACGAACTCGTGGAATTTCTCCTCTTCCGCGAACGGGGATTCGATGGCCGACTGCTCGAACACCTCGTCGGCGATGTAGATGGGGGACCGGGTGCGCAAAGCCAGCGCCACCGAGTCCGAAGGCCGCGCGTCGATCTCCTTGACCTCACCGGAGGGCGTGCGTACGTACAGGGTGGCGTAGAAGGTCCCCTCCTTGAGGTTGGAGATCACCACCCGCTCCAGGGTCCCGCCCAGGGCCTCGAGGAGCTGCTTCATCAGGTCGTGGGAGAGGGGGCGCGGGAAGGCTTGACCCTGCAGTTCAAGGGCGATGGACATGGCCTCGGCTTCACCAATCCAAATCGGCATGGCCTTCGATGAGTTCCTATCCTTGAGCAGAATAACGGGGGAGTTATTCATCGGATCCACGAGCAGGGCTTTCACTTCCGCTTCCTTCATCTCATGCCTCCCTTTTGTCCGCCACAGCGGGCATGGCATTATAGCCCCGGCAGGCCACGTGCGACAATGGCCCCCGTTACATTCAGGCTATAATGGCCTGGACATGTGCGGCATAGTCGGCTACGTGGGGCCCCGTGAGGCCCAGGATGTGATCTTGGAAGGCCTGGCCCGGCTGGAGTACCGGGGCTACGACTCGGCGGGACTGGCGGTGCTCAAAAACGGGGAGATCGCCATCGTCCGCCGGGTGGGGAAGATCGAGCGACTCAGGAAGGCTCTGCAGGAATCCCCCATACCCGGCAAACTGGGGATTGGACACACCCGTTGGGCTACCCATGGCCTTCCCACCGAGGAGAACGCCCATCCCCACACCGACTGCTCCGGCAAGATCGCCTTGGTTCACAACGGCATCATCGAGAACCACCGCCCGCTTCGGGAAAAGCTCGTCTCCGCTGGACACACGTTCAAGTCCCAGACCGATACCGAGGTGCTGGTACACCTCGTGGAGGAGGTTTACCGAGGGGACCTGGCTCGCGCGGTGCGCGAGGCCCTGACCCAGGTGGAGGGGGCATTCGCCATCGCAGTGATCCACGCCGACCACCCGGATGAGATCGTAGTGGCAAGGAAGGGCAGCCCTTTAGTGCTCGGACTCCTCGATGGGGAGGGGTTCGTGGCCTCGGATGCCCCAGCCCTCCTCTCCTATACGCGGGACTTCTGCTTCCTCCTGGACGGGGAGGTGGCCAGGATCCGACCCGGGCAGGTGGAGCTTTGGGACGCGGAGGGCCAGCCGAAAAAGCCCGAGTTCCGACGCGTCCCCTGGGATCCCCTCACCGCAGAAAAGCAAGGCTACCGGCACTTTATGGAGAAGGAGATCCACGAGCAGCCCCAGGCAGTGGCCGACACCCTCCGGGGCCAGCTCTGGTCCCCCTGGGAGGGGGGGCTTTCTGAAGACGACCTGCGAGATATAGATCACGTCTACCTCATCGCCTGTGGGACCTCGTACCACGCGGCTTTGGTAGCGGAGTACCTGTGGGAGCCGCTCCTTGGGATCCCGGTGGAGGCGGAGATCGCCTCGGAGTTCCGGTACAAGGCCCCGGCGGCAGGACCGGGGACGCTGGTGGTGGCCGTCTCCCAGTCCGGGGAGACGGTGGACACCCTGATGGCGGTGCGGGAGGCCCGTGGCCGAGGGGCTAAGGCCCTGGCCGTGGCCAACATCGTGGGCTCGGCCATCCCTCGCGAGTCCGACGGCGTCCTCTATACCCGGGCGGGCCTGGAGATCGGAGTGGCTGCCTCCAAGACCTTTACCGCCCAGCTCGCCGCTTTAGCACTTTTGGGCCTCAGGATCGCCCACGCCCGTGGGCTCCTCTCCCGGGAGGAGCTGGAGGAGGAGTTCGAGGTGCTCTCCCGCGCTCCTGCCTTGGTGGCCCAAGCCCTGGAAACGGAAAAGGCAGTGGAGAAGCTAGCCGAGCGCTACTACCAGAAAGCCGACTTCCTGTACCTCGCCCGGGGGATCCTCTACCCCCTGGCGCTGGAGGGCGCGCTCAAGCTAAAGGAGATCTCCTACATCCACGCCGAGGGGTACCCGGCCGGGGAGATGAAGCACGGTCCCATCGCCCTAATCGACGAGAAGATGCCGGTGGTGTTCCTGATCACCAAGGAGGAGCTCTGGGACAAGGCGCTTTCGAACATGGAGGAAGTGCGGTCCCGCCGGGGAATTCTGATCGTATTCTCGGACCAGGATCACCCTGAACTCAGACGCCTGGCCGATCACCTGATCCTACTCCCGGAGGCTCCCCGCCCTCTGGTGCCGCTCGTCTTCGCCCCGCCCCTACAGCTCCTCGCCTACCACATCGCCCGCCTGCGCGGGACCGACGTGGACCAGCCCAGGAACCTGGCCAAGACGGTCACGGTGGAGTGAGGTTTAACCTCCAAGGAGTCGCTCCATCTCCTCCAGGGCAAGGCGAAGCTCCTCCTCGCTCAAAGGGCCAAATGGGGTGGGGGTTTCGGTGATGCGACGGGGGATGCGCAAGGAGGAAAGGTCGAACCCCTCCCGCACCTTGAACGCGTACTTGCGCCTTAAGATCTCCTCCCCGAGATGGAGGAGGCCATCTTCGTCCCAATCCATCCCCAGGGCCCCCAAGCACTCGACGCAGGTTCCCATGTCGTAGAGGCCCCGGGCGAAGAAACACACCACGAGCGATGAGAGGACCTGCCGGCGGGCCTCCTCGGAGAACAGGGCCCGAGCCAGCTCCTGCGGGGAGCGACGCCGGCCTTCCTTGAGGTCAGCCTGGTCGGCGGAGTAGCCGGCTGAGTCGAGGTGCGAATGGCGGGCCCCGGAGAGAAAGGTGAGGTAGGCCCCGGGGCCGGTGTGGTAGCCGGCCATCTCGTTCTTCCCAAAGGCCAGGGCGAACTCCTCCCCGCCGTAGCGCTTGGCTGCCTCCTCTACCCCTCGGGCAAGGACGTCGTAAAGCTCCCCTCTTCTTTCCGCGATCCGGCGGACCATCTCGATGTAGACGTCGTAGTCGCCCCAGCGAGGGGCAAGGCCCCCGGTATCTCGCCCGGTGATGAGGCCCCGCTCGAAGGCCTCCGTGGCCCAGGCGAGCACCACCCCGCAGCTCATGGCGTCCAAGGCCAGGTGCTCCACCGCGTCCATGAGCTTGAGGTACCCCTCCGGGTCCTCCCCCCCGAGCATGGTGCCCAAGGCGTAGATGGGTTCGTAGTCGTAGGAGACGAAGGTGGTTTTGTAAAAGTAAGGCTCGTCCGGATGTGGCTCCCGCAGGGCGGCGAGGTGGATGCAGGCCACCGGACAATGGGAACAGGCAAGACGACGGGCCAGGTACCGCTCGGCCATGTACTCACCGAGGAAGGGGGGATCGCCCTCGTAGCGGCCTGCCCGCAGGTTTCGCACCGGAAGTGCACCAATCTTGTTCAAGGGACCTACGTTCTGGGGGGTGCCGAGGTCATGGTACTTCCGCATAAGTGGGGACCGCACAGCCCTCTCGTAAAGGTCCCGGTACAGCTTTTGGTAGCGGGGCGGCTGGGCCACCGGCACGCGGCCTCTCCCGGTTATCACCACCGCCTTCAGGTTCTTGGCCCCGAACACTGCCCCCAGGCCCAGCCTCCCGAAGTGCCGGTAGCTCTCCGCCACCACGTTGGCGTACGTGACCAGGTTCTCCCCGGCCCGCCCGATCCGTAGGATGGTGCGGTACCCAGAGCCCGGCTCCTGCTCGCGGACGATGCGCCCCACGGTGAAGGAAGAGGAGAGCCCCCACAGGGCTCGGGCGTCACGGAAGTGGACCCGCCCGTTTTGGATGGACAGATACACAGGCACATCGCTTTTTCCCTCGATCACGAGCGCCCCGTAGCCGGCAAGCCTCAACGCCACGGCCGACCGCCCTCCGCAGTGAGACTCCCCCAGATTCCCCGTATGGGGAGACTTGAACAGGGCCACCGTCTTCGAGGCCAAAGGAAAGAGGGCATTAAGCGGCCCCACTGCAAACACGATGGGATTCTCCGGGGCTAGAGGGTCCACCCCCTCCGGACAGCGCTCGTGAAGGAGCTCGATTCCAACACCCGTCCCACCCAGGCGCTCACGGAAGAGCTCTGGCCGCTCCTCCACCCAAAACCGGTGGCGCGAAAGGTCCACGAACAACACTCGGGTAAGGCCCCTATCCACCGGCCACCTCCTCGAAGGCTAAGACCCCATGGGGGCAAAAGCTAGCGCACAGGCCGCAGTGGACGCAGATCACTGGCTTTTGCCGCTCCTCGTCCCAAAACACGGCCCCGATAGGGCATGCCCTGGCACACATCCCACAGCCGATGCACCTTTCAAGGTCCACCCGTACTCCCACCTCGGCCTTCTGGATGGCGCCCACTGGGCAGGCGGCGGCACACGAGGGATCCGAACAGGCCCGACATACCACCACCACGAACCCCCGCTCCATCCCTCCCACCGAGCGGACGGCAATGGCCGAGCGCGCCAAGCCCCCCTCCCCAAATCTGCGCGAGCAGGCAAAGGCGCAGAGCAAACAGTCCACACACCGCTCTACGTCCACCACGGAAAGGCGCCTCGCCATCTAGACAACCTCCCCCAGCAAATTGAGCCAATCCAGCAGAAGTCGGGGCATGAGAAAATTGCGGCGCACGTGCTCCCGGCCTGCCTGCCCCAGTCTTGTCCGGAGGTCCGGATCGCGCAACACCGAGAGCACCCGCTCGGCAGCCGCGTCGTAATCCCCTGGCTCCACCAGAAAGCCCGTGTGGCCGTCCTTGACCTGGAGCGGGATCCCTCCGACACCGGTGGCCACCACCGGGGTTCCCTTCCACAGGGCCTCGGAGACGGTGAGGCCAAACCCCTCCCGCCGGGAAAGCTGGAGCACAACNGCGGCAACCCGCTGTAAAGCGTTTACCAGGAGGGGATCAGTACGGGTGATGAGGCGCACATCCGGAAGGTTCTGGGCCTGCCGGGAGACCTCCTCGTAAACTTGGGGCCCCTCGGGGTCGTCGGTGGCCATGTTGCCCAACAACACAAGCTGGCAGTCCATCTCCCCCTTCACCCGTCGGAACACCTCCAGCACTCCGGTAGGGTCCTTCCACTTGTCAAACCGGGATATCTGGACCAACAAAGGTTTTCCTTGGTCAAGGCCGTACTCGGCGAGCTTCCGTGTTATCTCGTCCTGAGAGAGCTCCCGGTTGATGGGAGAGAAAGGGTCGATGGCCGGGGGGATGATGAACGTCTTCACCGGCAGGTCAGCTTTGCGGAAGGCCTCGGAGGAGACGACCACTGCGTCGTAGCGTAGGATGAAAGGCTTGAGCATCTCCCATACCCGCTCGTCCGGAGCGGAGAGATCGATGTGACACCGCCATACCCAGGGACCTTCCTTACGCCGGTAACGAATCATGGGCAAGGGCTGGGGGTCATGAACGATCACTGCGTCGTGAAAAAGCGGGCTGTAGCGGGCGAAGTCCTCGTTTACGGTGAGGTATCTTTCGACCTCCTCAGGAGAGAGCACAACCCTCTCCCCCTGAAGGGCATTGTGGAGCTTCTTGGTGACCTGAAACAAAGCAGGGTCACCGTAAAGGAGGCTCCAGTCGGCGTCGACCCCCACATCGTTCATAAGCGGGACCAAAGAATGCAGCATCCCTGCCACCCCGCCCCCGTGATAAGTGGAGTTCACGTGCAGCGCCCTGAGGCCAAGCAAGGGTCGAGCTGCCTCCGCGATATCGGCTATCCTTTCTTCACCGACGACGGGAACGTACCGTTCTATGCCTTTAGCGTCCGTCACAACTCCTCCTTCTCCTCGCCGAGATAGCAAATCACTGGTGCATTATCGTGGACTTCGAGGAGACGTGCGAAGGCCTTTGGCACTCCCAAAACTTCTCCAAGCTAAAACACCGTTTTGCCCCGGAGAAACATAACCTTTCAGTGACGCCAGCAAAACTTCTTCGCTCTCCCCAACCAACAACTTTCATCTAACATCCTCCGGCGTTCCAGAGTGTAAGACCCGGTCTGTCACCCCTTGAGGGCCCCGGCCAGGATCCCTCGCACGAAATAGCGCTGGAGGGAGAAGAACACAAGCATCGGGACCACCATGGACACGAAGGCGGCAGCGGTGAGGAAGTGCCAGTCCTGGCCCCGCGAGCCAGCCAGGAGCGCCAGTTTCAGGGTGAGGGGGGCCACGTTCGAGTAGCCGCCCAAATAGACAAGGGCCACCAGGAGATCGTTCCACACCCACAGGAACTGGAATATGGCCACCGAGGCCAAAACCGGCACGGAAAGGGGCAAAAGCAGTCGCGTGAACGCGGTGAAGTGGGAAGCCCCATCGATGAAGGCTGACTCGAATAGCTCCCTGGGAAGCGCCCCGAAGAAGTTGCGCAGAAGGTAGATCATAAGGGGAAGGCCGTATCCGGTATGGGC
>MTNI01000125.1 GCA_002011415.1 Candidatus Acetothermia bacterium JdFR-47 | reverse complement strand
GTGATCCTCGCCGCCTGTATCTGGGCCACCTCGTTTGTAGGGATCCGATACGCCCTGCGCTTGGTACAGCCCTTGACCTTGGCGGGACTCCGCTACACCATCGCGTTTCTGTTTTTCGTACCTTTCCTTGTGCGGGGGCGCAGGGCCCTGCGCCGCCTGCCCAAGGCCATGTGGGCGAGATTTGCGCTCATGGGGCTTGTCCAGTACACAATCGGGAACGGGGCCTTGTTCTGGGCCTTGCAGTGGGTGTCCTCCACTGCGGGAGCCCTGACTCAAAGTCTGGCCCCGCTCCTCACCCTGGGGATTGAGACCGTTTGGCTGAAGGAACGACTCCACCTCATTCAGCTTACCGGGGTCCTGGCGGCCGTGGGCGGTAGCGTCCTTTTCTTCGCGCCGAAGGCCGGCCAAGGCGTGTCCGCAGGGGCTGCCCTCTTGCTCGGGATCACAGTGGCAGGGTTCGCCGTTTTCCCCGTGTTGGTACGGGAGGTGGCTCGCGCTAGGATGGTGGGAAGCCTGGCCCTCACGGGATTGCCCTTGGGCTTCGGCGGCGGGGTCCTCCTCGTCCTGGCCTTTGCCTTGGAGGGTATGCCCCGCCTGTCCGGGGTCGCCTGGGGCATCGTGCTGGGGCTGGCAGTGGTGAACACTACCGTGGCCTACCTCCTCTTCACTCATGCCCTGCGGTATCTTGCGGCCACGGAGGCGAACGTGATCTTGAATCTCAGCCCCTTGGGCACCGCTCTCATTGCCTGGGCCTCTCTGGGGGAAGCTCTGACCCCACACCAGATCGGGGCCATGTTTGTGGTGGTCCTGGGGGCCAGCTTGGCCCAGTGGCGGCCCCCCGGGTTGACCGGTGGGATCCGCACAGATAGCCTTTCTCGAAAGGGGGAACGATGAAAGCAATTCTGATCATAGCGGATGGTCTTGGCGGACGGCCCACAGATATGGGTGGCGCGACTTGCTTGGAGCGGGCTCGCACGCCGAACCTGGATCGGCTGGCCGAGCAGGGGGCTCTCGGGCTCATGGACCCCATCGCCCCCGGCGTACGGCCGGGCTCGGATACCTCGCATCTCTCCATCTTCGGCTACGACCCGTTTGAGGTCTACACCGGGCGGGGGGCGTTTGAGGCCCTGGGGATCGGGATGGAGGTACGCCCCGGGGACATCTGTTTCCGGGCCAACTTCGCCACCGTGGAGGAGCGAGACGGCACCTTGATCGTGGTGGACCGTCGCGCTGGCAGGCTCGCCGAGGGGAAAGAACTGGAGGGGGCGATAAACCAGATCTCCCTCGCCGACTTCGGCGTGAGCTTTAGCTTCCGTGCTTCCACCGAGCATCGGGGGGCCTTGGTCCTGCGCGGGGAAGGACTTTCCGCGGCCGTCTCCGACACCGACCCTCACAAGGTGGGAGTGCCGGTAGCCGAGGCACGTCCCCTCGACGACTCGGAGGATGCACGTCGTACTGCCGAGATCCTGAACGCCTTCTCCCGCCGGGCTTACGAGGTTCTGCGGGACCATCCAGTGAACCGAAGGCGAGCTGCCGAGGGGAAGCCCCCGGGCAACGCCCTCCTCCTCCGGGGGGCGGCCGTGATGCCTCACCTCGTGCCTGTGACGGAAGCGTACGGGGTGCGGGGGATCTGCATCGCCGGGGGGGCGCTGTACAAGGGCGTGGCCCGGGCAGCCGGGCTCGAGGTAATGGAGGTGCCCGGCGCCACCGGTGACCTCAAGACTGACCTTTCCGCCAAGGCGAAGGCTGCCCTGGCGGCTTTGCAGCAGGCCGACTTCGTGTTTGTCCATATAAAGGGCACGGACAATGCGGGACACGACGGCGACGCNGAGGCCAAGCGCGCCTTCATCGAGAGGATCGACGCCGAGTTTTTCGAGCCGCTGCTTGCGGGGCTGGATCTTGCCCAAGTCCACATCTGCTTCTCCGGCGATCACACTACCTCCCCTGCAGCCATGGAACACACGGCTGATCCCGTCCCGGTACTGTTCGTGGGCCCGGCCATCCGGCCGGATAAGGCGCAGACCTTCACCGAGCGGGCGGCGGGGGAAGGGGGCCTGGGNCGCTTTTCGGGCCGCCTTGTGCCTCAGCTCCTCGGCTACTGCGACTTCGGCGGCAAGTTCGGGGCGTAGGGTATGAAACTCGGACAGGTCGCGGAACTGGTGAAGGCAAGGGTCCTGTGTGGTGTTGAACAGCTTGACCGAGAGGTGTCACGGGCATTCGCTGCCGACCTCCTCTCGGATGTATTGGCCATGGTTCAGGAGGAAGGAGTGCTTCTCATCACTGGCAACGTGGCCCCTCAGGTCATCCGGGTAGCGGAGGTCATGAACGTGGGCGCGGTCTTGTTCGTGCGAGGTAAGTATCCCAATGANCCGTCGGTTCAATACGCAGCGGAGGCGGGNATACCGCTGCTCGCCACGGACAAGATCATGTTTGAGACCTGCGGGATCCTCTATGTCCAGGGCCTTCTTCCCGCGCAGCGCAAGCGCCTCCCCAAGGGAAACGATGCCGGTCACAGAACCNATCTATAAGCGCGTATTCCAGGTCCAAAGTGGAGATTTGGAAAAGGCTGGGGAGGTCTCNACAGAGGTGCGGCGGATCNTGCGNGAGCTCGGAGTTGAGCCAGACGTGGTCCGTCGGGCTGGCATCGTGTGTTTCGAGGGCGAAATGAACATGGCTCTGTATACCCGTGGTGGGCGTATCGTGCTCCTCGTGCGAGATGACCGAGTGGAGCTCCTGTTCTCCGACCGAGGACCGGGGATCGCCGATATCGACCTGGTCCGTCAGCCGGGGTATTCCACCGCCCCTGACTGGGCTAGAGAGTTGGGGTTCGGTGCTGGCATGGGGATCCCGAACATGGAGCAGAACGCCGACCGCCTTGAGATCCATTCCCGCGTGGGCGAGGGAACGGTCATCCGGGCCACCATCATGAGGAGGGGCACTTGAGGGTGAGGGAGGTCGTCGAGGAGCTGGGGCTTACGGTGTTGACCACAGGAGAGCTCGATCAAGAGGTAAGGTGGGGGTTCTGTTCGGATTTACTTTCGGACGTGCTCGGCCATGCCCGCGAAGGGGACATCTGGATCACCCACCAGCGGCACCTGAACGTCGTGGCCGTGGCGAAGCTCAAAGGGATAGCCGCCATCGTCTGCGTCCGGAACCTGCGCCCTAGTCCTGAGGTGCTCGCCAAGGCCGATGGCCAAGGGGTTACCGTACTTTTGAGCTCTGAGGACGCGTTTGAGGTGGCGGGAAGGCTTTATAGGCTCCTTTCTCCATGAAGTGGTACCGGGCCGACCTCCACATTCACTCCGTGCTCTCCCCCTGCGCCAGCCTCGAAATGTCGCCCAAAAGGATCGTGGAGGAGGCGCGGCGGGCCGGGCTTGATCTGATCGCGGTTTGCGATCACAATGCTTGTGCAAACGGTTGCTACGTCCGCCGCTTGGCCCGGGAACGGCCGGTGGTTTGGCTCGGGATGGAGATTCAAACGCAGGAAGAGGTTGAAGTACTGGCCTGGTTCGAGGACGAAGAGGCGTGCTGTGCCCTCGCCGAGGAGCTTTACGCTTTGCTCCCCGACATCCCCTGCCAACCCGAGCTGTTCGGGGACCAAGTGGTAGTGAACGAGGAGGACGAGATCGTCCGCGTCCTAGATCGTCTGCTTCTCTCCCCCGTGCCCCTTCCTCTGGAGGAGGTGGTGCGACGGGTGGAGGACAAAGGGGGACTGGCTGTTCCGGCCCACGTGGACCGTGTCCCCGGCGGGCTTCTGGCTGTGCTGGGGCTCCTCCCGGAGGGGGGCTGGCCCCAGGCGGTGGAGGTCGCGCCGTGGACCCCCATCCAGAAGGTCTTAAGCCGCTATCCGGAGCTTTCCGGCAAAGTTATCTTCCGCGGTTCCGATGCTCATGTGCCGGAGGAGGTGGGGCGGGGTTGGACGGAACTTCTCCTTTCCGCTCCCACTTTGGCCGAACTCAAGGCGGCGATAGAAGGGCGGGACGGCCGGCAGGTAAGGCCGGGGCCAGAGGTTAAGGAGGGCCTATGACCACAAAGGTCGAAAGCCAGGTGGCCGAGCTAGTCGAGCCGTTCGCTGGAAAGCCAACCGAACTCATCCAGGCGCTACACCGTGTACAGGCGGAGCTCGGATACGTTTCAGAGGAAGCCCAGCGGACCGTGGCCGAGCTCCTTGGAGTACCCCTTTCCCAAGTGCACGAGGTGGTCACGTTCTACCACTTCTTCCGCACCTCCCCTGTGGGGAAACACACTATCCGCCTGTGCCTGGGTACTGCTTGCTATGTGCGGGGGGCGGAGAGGATCCTCGAGGCCCTGCGGGAGGAACTCGAGGTGAACCTCGGGGGGACGTCCTCGGATGGGTTGTTCACCCTGGAGGGGGTACGTTGCTTGGGCGCTTGTGGCCTGGCACCGGTGATGATGGTGGACGAGGAGGTATACGGCCGGCTCACCCCAGACCGTGTGCGAGAGATCATCAAGGAGTACCGCGAGTCCGAATGATCGAGGACCTCTCCATGCACGTGGCGGATCTGGTTGAAAACGCCTTGCGCGCGGGGGCGAAACACATCCGGATAGCGCTTGGGCGGAAGGGTGGTGCTCTGATCTTGGAGGTGACAGACGACGGTCAGGGGATGGACCTCTTGGAAGCCGAGAGAGCGATGGACCCCTTCTACACCACGAAGGATCGCCCGGTTAAGGTAGGGCTTGGGCTTCCCCTGCTTCGTCAGACGGCCGAGGAGCTAAGGGGGCGCCTGGACATCTCCTCTCAACCAGGGAGGGGCACGCGCGTGCGCCTGGAGCTTCCCTGGGACCATCCCGATCGGCCGCCGATCGGGGATCTCGCCGGTACCCTTATTCCTCTCATCATTACCAGTCAAGGGGTTGAGTTCACTCTCGTCCTCGCGGATGATCAGAGAACGTGGGAACTAGATACGCGTGAGGTGCGCGATCACCTTGGGGGACTTCCCCTTACACACCCCGAGGTGCTTTCCTTTTTGGAACGGTACGTGCGGGAGGGGATGGAGCACGTTGGCCTAAAGGAGGACGGATGAAGCTTGAGGACCTACGCAGGATCAGGGAGCGGGCACAGGACCGGCTCCGACTCCGGGGGGGAGAGGCCAGGATCAAGATCGTGGTTGGTATGGGAACCTCGGGGATCGCAGCCGGGGCTAGGAAGACCCTGCGGGCGATCCTCGACGAAGTGACGCGCCGGAACCTCAGCGATGTCATCGTCACCCAGACCGGGGAGAAGGGACTCGCCGCCCGCGAGCCCATCGTGGAGGTGTACGAGGAGGGCAAGGTCACGGTTTACGGCGAGGTGGACGAGGCCCTGGCCCGCCGGATCGTCGCCGAGCACGTGGTCAACGGCCGTCCTCTGAGCGAACACATCCTAGAGGTGCGTGAGGTGAAGGCATGATTAGCTTGGAAATAGATGGCCAGCCTGTGCGCGCCGAGCCCGGCCAGACCATCCTCGAGGCTGCCAAGGCCGCCGGGATCCACATCCCCACACTGTGTTACCTGGAAGGTCTATCGCCTCGGGGATCGTGCCGGCTTTGTCTGGTGGAGATCAAGAACTGGAACGGCAAGCTCGTCCCTGCCTGTGCTACTGAGGTGCAGGAGGGCATGCAGGTGGTGGCGAATTCGGAGCGGCTCCGCAACCTCAGGCGGACGGTCCTTGAGCTCTTGTTCGCGGAGCGCAATCACATCTGTTCGATTTGCGTGTCAAACGGCCATTGCGAGCTTCAGGACCTGGCCTNTGAGCTGGGCATGGAGTCGGTGAGGTTTCCCTACCGGTTCCCCGGGCTGTCCTTGGACGCTAGCCACGAGANATATTTGATCGACCACAACCGGTGCGTGCTCTGTGGCCGGTGTGTGCGGGCCTGTTCCGAGGTCGAGGGCGCCATGACCTGGGGGTTTGCCGGACGGGGCATCTTCACACTGGTGGAGCCCGACCTCGGCGGTCCCTGGGGGACATCCGAGACCTGTACCGGCTGCGGCAAGTGTGTGCAGGCCTGTCCCACCGGGGCCATCGTGGAGAGGGGGAAGGCCACNGCGGAACAGGAGAAAAACCCCGAGGTCCTGGCCGAGATCACCGAAAGGAGGCCCCGTGTCTAAGGTGAAGGTGGCCACGGTTTGGTTCTCTGGCTGCTCGGGTTGCCATATGTCTTTCCTGGATTTGGACGAGCGCTTGGTGGAGCTCGCGGCCAAGGCCGAGATCGTCTTCTCACCGGTGGTGGATCGCAAAGAGTTCCCTGAGGGCGTGGATGTGACGTTTGTGGAGGGGGCCGTGGGGAACACCGAGCACCTTCACCTCCTCAGGGAGATCCGGGAGAAGACCAAGCTGCTTGTCGCCTTCGGGGACTGTGCCGTTACGGGGAACGTCCCCTCGATGCGCAACCCGATCCCCCGGGAGGAAGTGCTTGAGCACGTTTACGGCGCCGGAGAGGTGCCAGGTCTGGAGGAGGGAGAGGTGCCTAAGCTCCTCCCCCAGGCNTTGCCCCTGCACATGGTGGTGCCGGTGGACGGCTTCATCCACGGCTGTCCGCCTCCGACAGACAGGATCTGGGAGTTCATTCGCCAGCTCCTCGCCGGGAAGCGTCCGGTGCTCTCGGGCGAGGATCTGCGGTTCGGTTGAGGGGGAGAGGATGAAAAAGGTCAAGATCCCGGTCACGCGCATCGAGGGACACGGGCTGATTACCCTCCAGCTCGGCGACGACGGTCGGGTGAAGGAGGCCCGTTTTCACGTCACCGAGGCGCGAGGCTTCGAGCGGTTCTGTCAGGGGAGGACGATCTGGGAGATGCCGGCCATCACCGCTCGCATCTGTGGTATCTGTCCCGTGTCCCATCTCCTGTGTTCGGCCAAAGCCGGAGACGCGATCCTGGCGGTGCGGGTGCCCAAGGCGGCCGACAAGCTCCGCCGGCTCATGAACCTGGGGCAGTACGTGCAGTCGCACGCCCTATCGTTCTTCCACCTTTCTTCCCCGGATCTCCTCCTTGGCTGGGACGCCGATCCCGGAAAGCGCAACGTGTTCGGCCTGTTGGAGGCGGAGCCGAAGTTGGCCCTAGACGGGATCAGGCTCCGCGCCTACGGACAGGAGGTCATCGAGGCCTTGGGCGGACGGAAGATCCACCCCGCGTGGGCGGTGCCTGGGGGGGTGCGATCCCCCCTCACCCCGGAGGCCCGCGACAAACTCGCCGCGGGGCACCCCGAGGCGATGCGCATCATCCAAGACGTCATCTCCCTATATGAGAAAGGCATCGCGTCTTGGCAGGAAGAGATCGCCACCTTTGGGAACTTCCCGAGTCTGTTCATGGCCCTGGTGGCCGAGGACGGGACCTGGGAGCACTACGGCGGCCGCATCCGGTTTGTGGACGAAGAGCGCAACGTAGTCGCCGATGGCCTCGATCCCGCCCGCTACTACGAGTACATCGGCGAGGCCGTGGAGGGATGGTCGTACCTCAAGTTCCCCTACTACCGGGACCAGGGGTATCCCCAGGGCCTGTACCGGGTGGGCCCTTTGGCCCGCCTCAACTGCTGCGATCGCATGGGGACACCCCTGGCCGATGAGGCCCTGGCGCGCTTCCGGGCCCTGGCCGACGGCAAGGCTGTCACATCCTCCTTCCACTACCACTACGCCCGGCTCATCGAGATCCTGGCAGCCTTGGAGCGGATCGGCCAGTACCTCGAGGACCCGGATATCTTGTCGTCTCGGGTACGAGCTGAGGCTGGGATCAACGAGCTGGAGGGCGTAGGGGTGCACGAGGCCCCTCGCGGGACCTTGCTGCATCACTACCACGTGGACGAAAACGGGGTGCTGGTGAAGTTGAACCTCATCGTCTCCACCGGACACAACAACCTGGCCATGAACCGCACGGTGGCCCAGATCGCGGAGCACTTCTTGGATGGCCGCGAGGTCACCGAGGGGCTTTTAAACCGCCTCGAGGGCGGGATCCGCGCCTATGACCCATGCCTGTCCTGTTCCGTGCACGCCGTGGGCCGGATGCCCCTCAAGGTACAGTTGTTCGGGCCCGATGGGGAGCTCCTCAGCGAGAGGTCCAGGACATGAAGACCCTCGTCGTCGGCTTTGGTCATCCCCTACGCCGGGATGACGGCGTGGGCCTGTGGGTGGCCCAGCGTCTGGCTGGGATGCCTGGGGTGGAGGTAGTGGCCGCCCAGGCACTCACTCCGGAGCTCATCCCCAAGGTGGCTGAGGCAGGCCTGGTGGTCTTCGTGGACGCGCGCATCGGCGCCGGGCCGGTCCGCTGGGAGAGGATCCGAGCCACCTCGCGTCCCGCCCTGATCCACGCCCTGACCCCGGGTGGGCTTTTGGCGTGGGCGGAGTANCTCTTTGGNNGGGCTCCCGAGGCGTGGCTGGTCACGCTCCCTGCCCGCGACCTCTCGTTCGGGGAGGGATTTTCCTTGAGGACGCTCCGGGCGGCGGAGGGCCTGGTGGGG
>MTNI01000145.1 GCA_002011415.1 Candidatus Acetothermia bacterium JdFR-47 | reverse complement strand
ACGAACCAGCGCTTCGACGTGATCGTCATGAACCTCGGGACCCCAAGCAGCCTACAGGTCAACCGCCTCTACACCCAGGAGTTCTTCGAGCTCTGCCGCGAAAGTCTCGGATCGGACGGGATCCTGGCCTTCGCCTTCCCAAGCTCCGCTACATATTTAAGCGAGGAACTTGCCCGGCTGGACAGTAGCGTCCTCCGCGCGCTAGCGAGNGTNTTCCCCTCCGTCCGACCGATCCCGGGCGACCCGGCGATAATCNTGGCCTCCCCAGTCCAAGGGGCCTTCGAGCAGGGTGTCGATGAACTGATCGACAGGCTACGTGCCAGAGAAGCCGAAACGCCGCTATTCAATTCCCGTTACCTCAAAATGGTGCTGAGAAAGGAAAAGCTCTACTGGTTCTACCGACAGCTTCGTGCAAAAGGGAGCGCGAGGACGAACAGGGACCTTTACCCGTACGGGACCCACTATGCCCTCTTGTGGGAGATGGGCCAGTTGGCCCCCACATGGGTCGATTTCCTAAAAGAGTTGGAACATCTACGCATCTGGCTCTTCGTCTTTGCCCCGCTCTGTGCCATCTCGTTCCTGGGAATGCTGCGGCAACTGGTCAGCAAACGGCCCTCGCCCTCCTTGGCCGTCAGCGCTGCCGTGCTGACCAGTGGGACGGTCGACATCGCGATCAGCGGCGTACTCGCGCTAACCTTTCAGATCTTCTACGGCTACATCTATTCCGCCATCAGCCTGCTTACGGCGGCGTTCATGCTGGGGCTGGCAGCCGGAGCCTTGGCGTTTCAGCGCTTCCGAAACGGGCGCAGGGCCTTATGGTGGGCCGATCTTCAGCTGCTGTTGGCCCCGCTTGTCCTCTGCGGCCTGGCCAGGCTGCTCTTCGGCCTCGTGCGTTCACCCTTTGGGGCTGCCGTTGGGGAAAGCTGTATCTTCTTGCTCGCACTCTGGGTGGGGTTCCTGGTGGGAGGAGAGTTCGCCACCGGCCTTCGCCTCTGGAGCGAAAACGGCCGCGGGGAAAGGGGCCACGCTGGGCTCCTCTACGCCCTGGACCTAGTAGGGGCCTGCATAGGGGGCGTGGTGACGACAGCGTTTCTCGTCCCCATCTTCGGGATACCGGGGTCGTGTCTTGCGCTGCTGCTTGTCAAGATGCTTAGCTTTCCGCAAACAACCGCGTACGCTTTCGGCAAGCGGATCCCAGCCGCTTGACCAAGCGCTCCTTACGGCAGCCTGATGACACGGATGTCGTCGATCCGCACGTCCGTGTCGGGGAACACCTCCAAGAACAGACCTCCCGCCAAGAACGGGTCTCCGGAGTCCGTGCCCCTCCACAGAAGCTTTCCGTCGATGTACAACGACAGCTCCGGCCCCTCGCCCCTGATCTGCAGGGTGTGCCAAACGCCGCCGAGCGGATAGCTAGCCTCTCCCAGTTTGAATATCTCCTCGCGATCGTCGAACCAGTCGAACCGTTCGATGGCTATCCCATTGAGATGCAGATGGAAGACGTACGCCCCTTCATCGCAGTGCCTGAAATAGATGAGAAAGTCGCCTTCCTCCAGGCAGAACCGCATCTCCACCGTGACATCGTCCTCGTAGAATCCCTCCCTTCCGATGTAGGTGCCGTCGCTTCCACCGCCGCGGAGGACGTGGTTCCCGTCCGGTTCCCTTTCGATGCGCCAAGCAGGCCGACGCCGGGCCACCCCCAAGCGCCCTGCTCGAAGTCGTCGTGGAAACATACGCTGCCACGGCCGGGGACGAGGACCTGCTCGCCTTCCCGTCTGTTGTTCGACTCGTTCCATTCCTCAACTCGTTCCGCGGGGTCCACCTCGGCCGCGATCGTGTACTCCCCAGCCTCCGGCTCCCACTCCACAGAGGCCACGGCCCCCTGTCCCACACCAAGCCCGGGGACAGTCGTGCTCAAGACGATCTGAGAGTCCATGGGGCCGGTGAGCACAAAGGCGACCTCGACCTCGCAAGGTACATCCGCGTTTCCGCGATTGACTATCGTAGCGACCAGCCTCACTGCCCCGCCTGCTACCAACCCTTCAGACACGAGGTCGACTTTTGTCACCGCAAGATCTGGCAGCGCAAGGGGAGCCTGGGCCGGCTGAAAAAGCGACGTCGGAAGATCTAGGCGGAACACCCCAAACCCGTTGGTGGCCAGGTAAAGCGACCGGCCGGCTGCATCCAGCTTGAGCGGGGAGGAAACGTTCAATCCGTGCCCCACTTCCAGCGTAGGAAGCCCCTGGTTCATGGGTTGCCAGCTCTCCCCGGCGTCCGTGCTCACATACACGCCATCGCCTTGGGTGGCCAAAAACAGCACGTTCGGGTTACGTGGATGAACCACTATGGCGTAGAACTCGTTGTTCTTATCGAGGCCGTTTGTGATCTCGAACCAGGTCTCCCCGCCGTCCAGGGACTTGAGGACCGTGCCGTGGAACCCCTCCTCGCCGCGCCCCTGGTTGCTCCCGTTCTTCGTGGCCGCGTACATGATGTCGGGGTCGGTGGGGTCAAAGGCAATCGAGAACACCCACTGCTCCGGCGGGATCCCCTCGCTTATCACCTCCCAGCTCTCCCCGCCGTCGACTGACCTTGAGACCCCGTTGTACGTCCCCGCGTAGATCACGTCTTTCTTCTCAGGATGAGCGATCAAAAACATGATCCCGTCGTTGGTGAAGGTCAGGTTCTTGTCCACCCACGTCCTCCCCCCGTCGGTGCTCTTGTAGATCCCGGCGGGGAAGGTCCCGATATAGATGGTGTTGGGGTCGTGGGGGTCGATCAGCATCGCGCTGTACTGGTACATCACCCGGTCCCAAACCGGCCAGTGGACCCCGAAGTTCCCCAGCTCGCTCGACTGCTGCCAGGCACGGAGGCGATCCTCGTACCGAAACACCCCGTACCCCTTGCTCCCGGCGTAAAGCCGCCCGTCGCCCCTGGCGACGGCCAGGGTGTGGATGTCCCGGCTGATCAGGCCCTGACTTTCCTCCCCCCAGCTCTCCCCGCCGTCCTCCGTCTTGAACACCCCTTTGTCGCTGCACACGTAGACGAGATCGGGATCGTGGGGGTCGATGGCGATGTCCCTGATGTGGATCCCCTCGAGCTCCTGCCCGGCCCCGTTCACGAGCCGCCAACTTGCCCCCCCGTCCTCGGAGCGGTACAGCCCCCGGTGGAAATCGGACGCGTACACGATCCGAGGGTCGGAGGGGGAGACGGCCACACTGGTGAAGGCGGTCCAGGGGATGGAGTAGTAGTCCCCGGAGATGAAGGTGGGGGACTTCTCCAGCTTCATCCCCAGGGAAACCTGCCCCACCCGCTGCAGGTAGGAAGGGCATTCTATGTAGATCCCGTTGTTGGCCTCCTCCCATGTCTCCCCGCCGTCGGTCGACTTGAACACCCCCACGCCCTCGGCCAATCCCGCGTAGAGCACCTCGGGATCGTGGGGGTCAATGGCCAGGCTGAGGACGTCGAGGGACCGCAGCCCCACGTTGATCGGGGTCCAACTCTCGCCCCCGTCGGTAGTCTTGAGTATCCCGTTGTGCATGGCGGCCACGTACACCACATCGGGATCGGTGGGGTCGATCACGATGTCGTTGATGCTCTGGCTGGGATGGGCAAGGCCCAGCTCCTTGCGGGTCCAGCTCTCGCCGCCATCGGTCGACTTGTAGATCGCAGCCGCCTCCTCGAACGGTTTGCAGTTGTAGCCGGCGTACAGGATGTCGGGGTCAGAGGGCGAGATGGCGATGGCGTACGTGTAATCGGGCGAGCCGCGCAGGTAGGTCCAGCTCCTGCCGCCGTCGGTGCTCTTGAAGATCCCAAAACCGTTCTTGGCCGCGTAGACCACGTCCGAATCGCGCGGGTCCACCGCCAGCGCGTAGATCGAGGAAAACCGAAAGCCGCCATTGACGAGGCGCCAGCTTTCCCCTCCGTTATCGGTTTTGAAAATTTTGCCTACGTCCGCGATTTCGTATACGACGTCCGGATTAGTGGGGTCCACGGTGAGTTCATCGGTCCAGACATGATCGATGCCGTTCTGATCCACTCGTTTCCACGTCTTTCCTCGATCGTCCGACCTGAACGTTCCCGCGCCCAATATGCTGGTGGCATAAATCCTGTCAGGATTCCTTGGATCAACGACGACATGGGATATCTCGCTCGCGATCATCCCCGTGGTGCAAAAGTCCCAGGTATCGCCGCCATCGATCGATCTGAAGATGCCAAGCGAGGTGGGAAGGAAAAGGATCGCGGGATCGCTGGGATCGATCGCTATGCACGAAAGGTCGAAGACATGCCCAGGCCCCATGGCCGCCGTAAACCGAAGCTTTACCCAGCTTTTGCCCCCGTCCTCGGACCTGTACAAACTGCCGCCGGAGCCTACATATACGGTTTCCCCATCGGGAGCCACGGCAACCAGGTGGGCGTCTGGACTGGGGAACGAGTACAGCACCTCCCAGTGTTTCCCCTCGTCCACCGTCTTGAGGACCGGGAATATGCAGCCGCGATTGAACAGGTCAACGAGCCCTACATAGATCACTCGGGNATCCACTGGGCTCACAGCGATGCTGTGAACGAGAGTCTCCTCGGCCCCTTCTATGTCCACCTTCTCCCACGTTCTCCCTCCATTGCGACTCCGGTACAGGCCCCCTGAATGAGCCATAGCACCTGCAGAGACGTAGACCTCTTGGGAGTTCACCAGCGTCAAGGCCGTAATGTTGGTCCCGGGCGGTCCCCTCCAAACAACGCGCCAGTGTTCCCCGCCGTCTCCCGATCTGTAGACGCTCCCCGGGGCATGCGTTCCGACNTAAATCACGTTTGGATCGGACGGGTGGATGGCCAGGTGATGGACGTTTTGTGCAGGGGTGTCCAATTCGCTCCAAGTCGCGCCACCGTCACAGGACCTGTAGATACGGCAAGAAGCCACATATACGAGGTCGGGGTTGTGAGGGTCGACCGCGATTGAGAAAACAGGGTCAGCGCTGTGGAAGCGTTCAAGCCTTTCCCACCTAGCACCCCCGTCCGTCGTCTTGAACAGATACCCCCTGTTGGTGCCCGCGTAAACGATCTTGGGGTTCGACGGGGCAATGGCTACCCACGTGAAGTTCCCGCCTTCAGGGCCGCCGGTCGGTTGCCAAGCCAGACTGCAAAGCTCTTCAAGAAGACCGTCTCCTCGCTGCCTTGGCGTAAGAAGGCCCTCCACCTCTTGTCGGCCCAGCCATCGGACCTTGCTGACCCTGGCCTCGGCCGGGGTCCAGAGGAAATAGAAGGTGCCCCGGGCCGGAATCTCGCCCCCGAAGAAGACAACCGCGGTCCCGTCCTCCAGCGAGGTCCACTCCAAGAAGCCCTCACCCAGCTCCTGCACCTCTACTGGCCGATCGAACGTTACGGACAGCCCATATGCCGGCTCGCCCGTGTCGTTCATGAAAACCGAGCTTTTCTCACTGCCCGCGCTGGCGGTTCCCTCNTTGGGGACGATAAGTTTGAACACCCCTCCCCCNGAGGTCGCGGCGTAAAGGACCGTGCCATCGGCCGATATGGCCAGGGCGTCCACCGCGCGCATGGTGAGCCCGGCGTTGATCGGGTACCAAGTGGTCCCACCGTCTAAGGACATGTACACGCCCTTTGCGGCATCCGCTGCGTACAGCACAGATGGGTCAGTCGGATCGATCACGATGCTGGTCACATTGGACCAGGGAACGGAATAGTAATCGGGAGAGGGAATCCGGCGCGGTCTGACCAAGGAAATGCCGGGCTTGACCTGGCCGATACGCTTCAGATACGACGGGCACTCGATCACTAGGCCCCCGTTGGCNGGCTCCCAGAGCTCACCNCCGTTCNCCGTCTTGAAGATCCCGACCCCCTCGGCCAAGCCGGCGTAAACCACCTCCGGGTTCGCAGGATCGATGGTGAGGGACCGGACATCGAGCCCCATGAGCCCGTTGTTCACAGGGTGCCAGCTCTCGCCCCCGTCCGTGGTCTTGTAGATCCCAGAGCCCCAAATGGACGCGTAAACGATATCCGGGTTTTCAGGGTGCACAGCGATCGCGAGGACGTTCTTGNTGGTGTCCTCCAAGCCTCGATTGATGGGACGAACTTGCACTGAATATCCTTGCCTTATCAGCTTGTACATGCCGTAACTGTCGATCATGGGGAAGTCCCCATCGATCACCCGCCTTTGGGCGCACATGCCGGCGTACACCACGTCCGGATTGGAAGGGGCCCAGGCCAGCGCCCGGAAGCCATGGCGGCCTCGTTGGGGATCGTCGGCGTCNACCAGGGGATGGCGGAAGATCTCCACCCAATTGAGTCCGCCGTCAACGCTGTAGAGGATCGTGCCCTGATGTTCGTCCGCCACCAGGACCTCGAGGGGGTTGCGCGGGTTCACGGCGACCGCGTACCACTCCGCGAACGCGGCGGGGCCATAAGCCAGGCCCTCCCAACTCGCCCCCCCGTCCAGGCTCCGATAAGGCCCGCTCCGGCCCACCACGTAGACGATGTCGGGCTGNGTGGNCACCACGCTTATGGCGTTCAGGTCAGCCCCTGTATAGCCCTTGCTGCAATCCTCCCAGGTAGCGCCTCCATCCCTGGAACAGAACACACCGCCCCCGTAGTTGTTGACGTAAATCGTCATCGGATCGTTCGGGGCCACTACGGCACTGATGGGGACGCCCGCCCGGATGCCNGGAGGGCCCCAGCATTGCTCGCGCGGCTTGTAAAGCTTCACCCACGTATNCCCGCCGTCCTCGCTCCGATAAAACGCTTGGGCACTGCCCGCATAGACGATCTCGGGGTCGCTCGGGCTGAAGACGACGACGGTGAAGACGTCGCCTGTCAGCACCGTCTCCCACNTCTCACCACCGTCTTTGGTCCTGTATATCGCCCCATGCTGGCCCACCGCATTGTTCCCGGCGGCGGCCATGAGGATCTGCGGATTGGTCGGGTGCATGTCCAAAAAGCCTATGAAGCGGTTGGTGATGCCGTTGTTGATCTCCCGCCAAGTCTCGCCCCCGTCCGTACTCTTGAGGATCCCAACGCCCACGGTGTTGTAGGCCTCGCGGTCGAAGATGCCGGTCGAGGCGTACATGACATCCGGATCGGTGGGGTCAAAGATNATGATGCGGACCAGATTGTCCCCCTCCCAGACCGGACGCCAGTTCAGCCCCCCGTCTTCCGTCTTGTAGATCTTGCCCCTGGTCTTGTCGAACTCCTTGCCGAGGATTCCCGTGGAGATNTCGGCCGCGGCNAACACGACGTTGGAGTTCCCGGGTCGCACCGCGAAGCCTCGGAAGGTGATCTCATCCCCCTCCGTTATGCCGTTNTCCATCTTGGTCCAGGTCTCGCCACCGTCGGTCGACTTGTAAATGCCCCGGGCGCTTTGGGTCCCCGCCCACACGATGNTCGGGTCGTTGGGGTCGATGGTGAGACAAAAGATCGGTATGCCGTCGCCGGAGGAACCGGAACGCGTCAAGATCCCTTCGTTCCGCTGAACCCAAGTTTTGCCCCCGTCGTAGCTCTTGTTTACCCCGCTTGGGTTATCGGTGACGAACATGATGTTGGGATCGGCAGGGGAGATCCTGACATCGTAGCCCAGTCCCCCTGGCGGGCCACCGGTCTTCTCCCAGAGCACCTCCTGAACGAGCTGCTTCCCCACTATGGAGATGTCGTCGATATAGACCCTCGAATCCTGGCCAAGCGTCTCGAAGGCGATCCCCCCGGAAAGGATGGGCAGCTGCTCGTCGACGAAGTTGATGTACAGACGATCGTTTACGTAGACCTTGATAGTCCGACCGGCCAGGAGGACCTTGAGCGTGTGCCACCGGTTCCGCTGAAGGCGGACAGGGCGGTCCATTAGGCCCCAGAAGTCGTCGGCTATTTGTCTGTGCAAATACAGCTCGTTGGGACCAACACCCAGCAAGTACCGGCTAAAGACACCGCCGTGGTTGCAACGGAAGTTGAAGTGGAAGGGCTCAGTGCCGACGAGCTTAAAACTGAACTCCACTGAATAATCGGACCAGTCGGCTGGGCTGAGGGTCGCCCACGTATGCCCTTCCCCACNGAGATAGGAGTTAGAGCCTTCCCTGACGATCTGCCAACCAGCCCCTAGGGCCCATCGATCGGAGCGCCCCTCNAAGTCGTCCTCAAAGAGGACCCCCTCCACCACTCGGAGCCAACTGGGAAGCCTGGGCTCCTCAACCTCGGGGGCTCCGCTGGCGGTGACCAGGCTCTCCACTCCCTCCTCGTCCAACCATTTGGCATCAACAACCTGGGCCTCGGCAGGACTCCAGAAGAAATAAAAGGTCCCCCATACCGGTATCTCGCCCCCGAAGAAGACGACGGTGGTCCCCTCCTTCAGCGAGACCCAGTCAGCGAATTCCTCTCCATGGCTGTGGATCTCCACCGGCTGATCGAAGGTCACGGCCAGCCCGTACGCCGGGGCGCCCGTGTCGTTCATGAACACCTGGCTCCTGCGGTCCCCCGCAGCGACGGCGG
>MTNI01000186.1 GCA_002011415.1 Candidatus Acetothermia bacterium JdFR-47 | reverse complement strand
TTACGAAACCGCTGCTCTGCCTGCTGAGCTACGCCGGCCTGTGCCAAACCGGAGCATAGCCCAGGGTCTTCCTCCGATCAAGCCTGCCCGGGTGGCCGTTGCCGCGGGCGGCGCGGCCTCCATAATGGGACGAGGGAGGAGCTATTGGAAGGGATAGAACTGCGCGCAGCGCTCGTGGAGGCCCAGGGGCTCGTGGGCGCACGCTTGGCGAAGGTGCACCAGGTGGGGGACGTCCTTTTCCTTAGGCTCTTCTCCCCCTCCGGGGCCCTGGCCCTGGACGCAGGGAGCAAGGCGTTCCACCGCACCGCCCTCCGCCCCCCTACCCCGCCCGAGCCGCCTCCGTTCTGCCGCCGGGTGCGGGGCCTCGAGGGACAGCGGCTCGTGGCCCTGGAGCAGGCGGGCTTCGACCGAGTGGTGCGGCTCCGCTTTCAGGGCGGGGACCTGGTCCTCGACCTCCGCCCCCGCCTGGGAAATTTGTTCCTCCTGGAAGGGGGAAAGGTGGTCGCCTCCCTCAGGGAGGGGGAGTACGCGCCGGCCGAGTTCGGTGGGGAGGGCGACGTCCTCGCCGGGATGGGCCCCCAGCTCAGGAAGGCGGCCGCGGCCGTCCTGGGACATCCCCCCAGCGAGGAGAAGCTCCGCGCCTTCGCGGAGAGGCTCCTCGCCACCGAGCCCCAGGGGCTCCTTTATGAGACCGCCCAGGGCCCGGTGGCGAGCTTCTTCCCGCTGCCGGAGCTCGGCGAGCCCGCCGAGTCGCTCCCCGAGTACTGGCAGGCCCTGGACCGGATCCTGGAGAGGCGCCTGTCTCTGGACCTCGCGAGGAGGTACCTGGAGGGGATAAAGCGCGCCATCGCGAGGCGAAAGCGGGCCCTGGCCGTCCTAGGGCGCGAGCGGGAGGAGGCCAGCCGCTGGCAGGAACTCAAGGAGAAGGCCGACCTCATCCTGGCGCGCCTCTCCGAGATCCCCCGGGGCAAGGCTGAGGTGGAGGTGGAGGACTTCGCCGGAAACGCCGTGACCATCTCCCTGGACCCTGCCCTCCCCCCGGCCGCGAACGCCCAGGCCCTGTACCGACGGGCGGGGAAGCTCCGGCGGCGGCTCTCCGCCCTGCCGGTGCGGGAGCGGGCGCTCAAGGAGGAGCTCGCGAAGCTCGTCGAACTCGAGAAAACCCTTCAGGAAAGGCCCGAGCTCGCCCCTTATCTCACGGGCGACCTCGCCTCCCTCGGGGCCCTGCCCGAGGAGCAAAAAGGCAGACCCAAACCCCCGCCCCGACCGCGGGAGCTCCGCATCGGGGACTTCCCAGTGCTAGTGGGCCGCTCCGCCCAGGAAAACGACCGCCTGGTGAAGGCCGCCCGCCCCCACGACCTGTGGCTTCACGCCCGCGGGGTGCCGGGGGCACACGTGATCGTGCGCACCGGCGGCCGTGAGGTGCCGGAGGAGGTGCTGAGGCGGGCGGCGGAGCTCGCGGCCTGGCACTCCAAGGCCCGGGGTGAGCGAAAGGTCGAGGTCAGCTACACTGAGGTCCGGTTTCTACGCAAACCGAAAGGGGCGCCGCCGGGGGCGGTGGTCATGAAAAAAGAAGAGGTGATCGTGGTGTCTGGGGAGGCAGGGCCATGAACGAGATCTTGGAAGGCCTCATGGCAGTGGGGGCGCTCCTCGTGTGTGTGATCCCCCACGAGGTGGCCCACGGCTACGTGGCCTGGCGACTGGGAGATCCTACGGCTAAGCTCGCCGGGCGCCTATCCCTGAACCCCATCCGGCACCTCGACCCCGTCGGCTCCGTGCTCCTGCCGGTAATGCTGCTCGTCCTGCGCCGGTTCGCGGGCTTCCCCATCGTGTTCGGCTGGGCCAAGCCCGTGCCCATCAACCCTTATTACTTTCGCGATCCTTGGCGGGGGATGTTGTGGGTGGGCCTGGCCGGGCCGACCACCAACGTGCTCATGGCCCTGGCGATCGCCGGCTTGGGCCGAGGCCTCATCGCCATGGGGCTGCGCGTCCAGTGGCTGCTTTACTTCCTGGCCTTGGTGGTCCTCATCTCCCTGGTCCTCGCCCTGTTCAACCTCATCCCGGTGCCGCCCCTGGACGGCTCCCGAGTGCTCGCCTACTTCCTCTCTCCGCGCTGGCGAGGACAGCTCGTGCGCCTGGAGCAGGTGGGGTTCGTCATCGTGATCGTGCTCCTCCTCATCGGGGCTTTGGAGATCGTGTTCCAGGGGGCGGTCTCCCTGTGGCTGCGCTTGGTGGGGGTCCGCTGGGCCCTCCTCTCCGGCCTGATTTAGCCCAAAGCCCTTGTGTCACCCCGGGCTCCCCCCTCAAACATCGGGGCCTCTCAAGTGAATCATGTCGCTTTCGGTGAAGAGAGCGGGAAGGTAAAATGCCCACGCCGATGAACGAAAAACAAGGATTTGAGGTCAAACGGGAGGGGGACAAGATCACCCTCAAGGTAGAGGTCCCCAAGGACGCGATCCGCGAGAAAGACCCAGCTCCTCCGCGAGATCGCCCGTGAGGTTTTCATCCCCGGCTTCCGGCCGGGCAAGGCCCCGAGGCACCTGGTGCTCGCCCGCTACGGCGAGGAGGCCTTCGAGGACGACCTCAAGGACGCCCTGATCCGGGAGTGGCTAGGAAAGACCCTGACCAGGGCCGACCTGAGCCCAGCCACCACCCCCAAGGTGGAGGAAGTGGACTTCCAACGAGGGGAGCGCCTGGCGTTCCGGGTCACCTTCGAGGTCCTCCCCGAGGTGGAGGTCCCCGACGAGCTCGACATCCCCTTGGAGGAGCCCCCGCCCGCTGAGGTCCCCGAGGACGACCTNAAGGCGGTCTTGGAGGACGTCAAGCGNCAGGCNGCGGTGCTGGANCCAAAGGACGGTCCCGCCGAGGCGGGGGACGTGATCCGCATCCGCCAGGGGGAACGGATGTGGGAGGCGGANATCGACCCTGAGCGGCCGATCGGAAAGCAGCTCGTCGGGGCCAAGGCCGGCGNCAAAGTNCTGCTCAAGGACGAGGAGGGAAACGCCGAGGAATTCGAGGTGGTGGCGGTGTACAAGCTCCTCATCCCCGAGGAAGAGGAGGCCGCCAAGCACTTCGGCGAGGAGTCCTGGGAGGCGCTGGTGGAGAAGGTCCGGGAGGAGCTCCTCAGGGAAGCCGAGCGGCGCAGGCTCCACACTCTGCGCCTGGCGGCCCTGGACGCCCTGGCAGATGCCCTGGGGCTTGAACCCCCGCCCGGCCTCCTCGCCGAGACCGCCGAGGAGGAGATGCGCAGCTTGCGGGCGCGCCCTGAACTGCGGCCCGAGGTCGAGCAGGCGGTCCGCCGCAGGCTGCGCCGGGAGATCGTGGCCCGCCGGGTGGCCGAGCAAAAAGGGCTCCTCCCCACCGACGAAGAGGTGGAGAAACTCGCCCGGGAGAGCGGGGCTAGCCCGGACCACATCTGGGGCCGGCTGGTCTTCGAACGGGCGGCGGACTGGATTATTGAACACGCGGGGAGGAAAAAATGAGAAAACTTCAGTTTCACGAAGATGAAGAACTGCGCATGATGCGATACTGGGAGCGGGCGTTCGCGCGCCTGTTCAAGGATCGCATCGTCTTCCTCTCCGGAGAGATCGTGCCCAGCGCGGGTGGCGGGATCTACTCCGGAGCCGCTGACAACATCATCGCCCAGCTCCTGTGCCTGGAGGCCGAGGACCCGGATAAGGACATCCAGCTATACATCAACAGCCCCGGCGGGGACCTGCAAGCGGCACTCGCCATCTACGACACCATGCAGTACGTGAAGTGCCCGGTGCGCACGATCTGTGTAGGGATGGCCGCCTCGGCGGCGGCCCTGATCCTGGCCGGAGGGGAGAAGGGCAAGCGTTACGTGCTCCCCAACTCGCGCATCATGATCCACCAACCCTGGGGCCGGGTGGGGGGCCAGGCAGTTGACATCAAGATCGAGGCCGAGGAGATCATGAAACTGCGGGACCGGGTGAACGAGATCCTCGCCCTGCACACCGGCCAGCCCAAGGAAAAGATCGAGCGGGACACCGACCGCAACTTCTGGATGTCCGCCCAAGAGGCGAAGGCCTACGGCCTGGTGGACGAGATCATCGCCAGCCGCGGTTAAGGCGAGGTACCACGGAGCGCAAGACAGGGAGCCCCCTCGGTGCCCTTCATCTGAGGCCTCCGTGTTCCGCGGCAATTAGCTGAACCCAGAGCGTAACCCGCCGTCTCCCCAGGTGTATATTGAACGACGACTGGAAAAGGAGGCGGTGGTATGCGCGTGTTCTTGATGATATTGGCGTGGGCGGCGCTCCTCCCCCTGGGCGCCCTGGGCGAGACGCCCAAGTACCTCATAGGGGAGCTGACGCTGCCCGAGGGGGCCCTGGAGGGGCTTCCCCAGCGTGCGGAAGCCCTCGGGATACCGACGGAGGTGTGGACGCCCGCGGGGCCGCAGATCACCGGGGCGGAGGACGAGGAAGAGCTCCTGGCAGCTGACGCCTATCTGATCGTGGACGGGCCGTACTTCTTGCTCACGGTCCAGACGGCCTCGGGCCGCGCCATCTTGCGGGGTGGCGAGACCGCGGTGCTGATCGCGGGCGGGAGTACGGACGCGCTCACACCCCCGCCCCCTGAGTTCTTCGACCTCCTCGCGGAGCTGGGGCTCCTCCCCCAGGGCGAGACCATAGAGATGTGCGAGAAAGACGTGCCGCTCAAGCTCCCGCGCCCGCCGGCGGGGTCGGCGCTCGACCCAGTGCTGTGGGCCCTGGTGAACCACCCGGACTGGATCGGCTTCGCCCGCGATTACGGTCTGGAGCGGGTTGGCATCCGGGTACGCGTGGTGGTGGAGAAGGAAGGTCAACTCCCGGAGGCCTTTGAGCCTTACGTACAGAGCTCGTCCGACGGCATGGCTGAGCTGCTCGTCCCCATCCCGCTCCTTCCCTCCCTGGGCGAGGCCACGGGCGTCCTCTCTGTGCGGCCGCCATACATCCCCCATCCGGCTGAGGGGTGATGAGGATGAAAAAAGCAACCCTCGCGGCGATGTTTTTGGCAGCCCTGGTGGCCGGGGGACTGGCCCAGGTCAGGATCGGTGCCCTGTCCGAGGACGTCTCCCAGTGGCAGGAGGTGGCCGCCCGCGCCCAGGCCGGGGGCCTCTCGGTCACGGTGGCCGGCTACTCCGAGTCCGCCCTGTACCAGCAGGTCTACATCCTGTCCTCGTTCGGCATGGCCAAGGTAGACCTGGTGGAGGTACCGACCAAATGGCTGCCCCAGGTGCTGGGGCGCCTGCTAGACCTTTCGCCCTATGAGAAGGAGCTCATCCGGCAGGGCCTAGCGCCCGTTTCCTACTACGGGCGGATCGTGGGGGTGAAGCTCCCCTGGCGGGAGGACGCGTTCGCCGCGATCCTCGCCCGCTCCTCTCGGGCCGACGAGGCCCTGGAGGTGCTCGGCTACCTGAGTCCCGAGGGGACGACCACCCCCGGGACGGCCACCGCCACGGCGATCGCCATCCCCCTCCGGATCGGCTCCATCACTATGACCAAGCCTGCACAGAATCTCCCCGGGGTCGACGGGGCCCTGGAGATGTTCGTGTCGGCGATGAAGCAGACCGTAGCCCAGGGGGCGGTGCAAGCCCTGTCCCACTTGCCATCGGCGGCCCGGGAGGCCCTTGCCACGGTGGCCGAGATGATGGGAGTACCCCTGACCTCCGGCGGGGGCGAGGTGGTGGTGGTGCTCGAGACCCGTGGGGGCGTCTCGGCCATGGCCGCCGGCGCCCGAGAGGCAGTCTCCTCGGCCAGCGGGCTCATCAAGGCCGTGGTGCCGCTTTCCAACCTCGAGTCGTTCCTGGCCCAGGTGTCTGGTTATGCCTATGTGCGGCTCCCCTACGAGCCCTTCCCTCTGGCCACAAGCGAAGGAGCAGGGCTAGTGGGGGCAAGCGCCTTCCACGCGCAGGGGATCCGGGGCGCCGGGGTCAAGGTGGCGATCATCGACCTCGGCTTCAAGGGGCTTTCAGCCTCCCAGGCCCGGGGGGACCTGCCGTACTCGGTGATCACGAAGGACTTCACGGGCACGGGGATCGAGGCCGGCATCTCCCACGGGACCGCGGTGGCGGAGATCGTGCATGACATCGCCCCAGATGCTCAGCTCTATCTCATCAAGATCGGAAACGAGGTGGACCTGGATAACGCCGTCACCTATTGCATCCAACAGGGGGTGGACATTATCAACCACTCCCTGGGCTGGTACAACACCAACTTCTACGACGGAAGCGGCACCATCTGTGACATCGCCCGCCGGGCTACGAGCGCCGGGATCCTGTGGGTCCAAGCGGCGGGGAACGACGCCCAGAAACACTGGGAGGGGAGCTTTACAGACACCAACTCCGATGGCTGGCTGGACACGGAGCTCACGTTCAGCGCCAATTCCGGAGACCCCATCCTCCTCTACCTCACCTGGGACGGCTGGCCACAAACGGCGGACGACTACGACCTGTACCTTTACGGACCGGGAGGGACCCTGATCGCTTCCTCCACCAAGACCCAAGGGGGCACGGAGGAGCCCACGGAGCGCGTGTCCACCACGGCGAGCGCAAGCGGCACCTACCGGGTGCGCATCCAACTCGCCTCGGGCAGTGCCCGGAAGCTTGAGCTCTTCTCCCTCTACCACGAGCTTTCCCCAGGGGTCACCTCCTCCTCCATCCCTGCGCCGGGGAACCTGGCCGATGCCCTCACGGTGGGAGCGGTGGACTGGCGTAGCTACACCACTGGGCCAGTGGAGCCGTACTCCTCCCGCGGGCCCACCAACGACGGGCGCACGAAGCCTGACCTGGTGGCCCCGGACAACGTGACCACTGGCGTCCTACCTTACTACGCCCCCTTCCCCGGAACCTCAGCAGCAGCCCCGCACGTGGCCGGGATCGCAGCCCTGCTCCTTTCTGAGGATCCTACGCTTTCGCTTTCGGCGTTGAGAAACAAGATCCTTTCCATGTGCGTGACCATGGGCGACGCCAACTCCTACGGGGCCGGCAGGCTCGTGGCAAGCCCCCAGGCAGTCGCCCTGCCCGACCTTGTAATCCAGGACATCCAATACACGCCCGCCAGTCCTACCGTGGGCCAAACCTATCACCTTCCAAGTAACCGTGCGCAACCAGGGAACCGCACCAGCAGGGCAATTCTCCGTTTCACTCGCAAGCAGCACCAAAACCGTTTACGGCCTTGCCGCTGGCGCAAACTACACCTTGACCTTCTACGCCACCCTCACTAGCTCTTCCGAGACGTTCACCGCCACGGCGGACGTGTTCGACCAAGTGACGGAGGCAAACGAAACCAACAACACCAGCCAGGTCACGGTGAGTACCCTGGCTGCCTTGGTGGCAGAGGCAGGGGGTCCTTACTACGGGACCGCCGGTCAGCCCATCACCTTCGACGGGCGCTCCTCTCAGGGGGCGATCACAAGCTATACCTGGGACTTCGGGGACGGGACGAGCGCCTCCGGCGCCATTGTGAGCCACGTCTACGCCAGCCCTGGCACCTACACCGCCCGGCTCACGGTGCGCGACTCCTACGGCCACATCGCCACCGACACAGCCCAAGTGACCGTGTCGCCTCCCTCACTCCCTGATCTTGTGATCGACCAGATCGCCTACTCCCCTAGCTCGCCCACGGTGGGCCAGACTGTGACGTTCCAGGTCACGGTCAGGAACGCGGGGGGCACCCCAGCAGGGGCTTTCTACATAAGGCTTGAGGGCGCAGCCGGGCACCAGAACGCCTACATCTCCGGCCTTGGGGCTGGGGCGAGCCACACCGTGACCCTGACCTTGCCGCTTTCGGCAGCCACGGAGACCTTCACCGCCACAGCCGACTACTACGGCCAGGTGGCGGAGTCCAATGAAACCAACAACCAGCGTCAAGTGACGATCGCCGCNGCAGCGCCGCCGATTTCCTTCTCCCTTGCCTTGGACAGGCCAAGCTACACGGTGGGCGACCCGGTGCGGATTACAGTGGTCCTCTCCCGCGCGGCCTACGTGTACCTGGTGGAGATCGACCCCACGGGGAAAGCGACCCTCATCTTCCCGAACTACTGGGAGAGGGACCCCAGGCTCCCGGCCGGGACCACGCAGCTTCCGCGCGCCAGCTACACCATCACCGCCTCGACCCCCGCCGGCACGGAGGAGCTCTACGGGTTCGCAAGCGAGACGCCGATCCCCTACTTCCCCACAAGCTTCAGCCCCGGCTTCCCCACGCTCGCCACGAACGGAGCGAACTTCCTGGCGCAGGTGCGGGCCTGGCTCCAGGCGAACGTNNCNGCTGGCTCCTGGGCCGAGGCCTCCACCCTCTTCACCGTGACCTCGGCGGCCAACCTGCCGCCACGAGCCCGCTTCACCTACTCCCCGGGAAGCCCCTCCGTGGGCCAGTGGATCCAATTCGATGCCTCCGGCTCAAGCGACCCCGACGGGACCATCGTTTCCTACGAGTGGTCGTTTGGGGACGGAACCACCGCCAGCGGGGTGCGGGTGAACAAGCGTTACAA
>MTNI01000129.1 GCA_002011415.1 Candidatus Acetothermia bacterium JdFR-47 | reverse complement strand
GGCGAGGTTTTTGAAATCTTGCAAAGAGGAAGGGTTCAGATGAGATGCTCTAAATCAGCGAGATGGCTTGATGCGAAAGACGCTGTAGCGCCCGCGGGAGGCGCCTTTACGCCTCCACTTCGCGTCGGCAGTCGCGGCACAGACCGAAGCCCTGGACGATGGTCTCCTGAAGCTCGAACTCGTTTCGGGCTGCGACCTCATGGATGAGGGTCCTGACGCGGGCGCCCGAGAACTCGATCACCTTGCCGCAGCGCCGGCACACGAGGTGCCCGTGGTCGTCCCGGCCCAGTACGTGCTCGTAATGGGCGTGCGCCTCGCCGAAGGAAACCCGGCGCACGAACCCAGCCTGTTCCAGGAGGTCCAGCGTTCGGTATACCGTGGCCATGGACACCTTCTCGTCCCGCAACGCTTCCCAGAGTTCAGCGGCGTCGAAGTGGCCGTGGAGGGAGAACACCTTCTTCACGATTTTTCGCCTGGTGTCGGTCACGTTGAACCCGCGCCGACGCAGGAACTCTTCGAACAGGACTTCCGGCTGCGTAGCCATTTTTCCCTCCGACACAACTTTGCCCCCTGGGGGCATCCCGTGTCAACCGCCGCCCGCCTTGAGCACGAGCTCTCCCTCCCGCACGCCCAGCTCCTGAGCCACGGGCCGGCATTTGGCCTTGAGGAGGAAGAAGATCGGCCCCGGCTCTTCGGATAGGCCCTCGAAATTGCCCATGCCCTTGCTGATCACCAGGTCCGCGTCCTGAAAGCGGCGCCGGAAGTCCTGGGAACATTTGCCCAACAGGACCCCGGGGTGATCGGAGCCGGTGGTGATCACCTCGGCCACCTCGGGGAGGCCCACCTCCCGCGCGTCCTCGATGGTCGCGTCGTTTAAGGTGGGGGCGCCGCGCACGGCCACGGTCACGCGTTTGCCAAGCCCCGCGAGCTCCTCGGCGAGCAGGCGATCGAAGGCGATCTCGCCGGCGTTGTCGGCCAAGATCAAGATGTTTGCGGCTTTAGCGAGCTGAGCCCGGAAGGGTTCGTAGTCGAACCGGCCCCACGGCTCCCCGGCGGAGGAGATCTCCTCGATGTCGAAGTCTTCTTGGAAGCCGAGGTCGGCGGCGTTTCCACTTGCCGCAAGGGCCAGGATGAAGGCCAGCGGGTCAGGGGCCCGGGCGGCCTCCTCACGCAGCCGGGGCAGGAGCGCCAGTGCCTCCTGGTTGGCTCGACGCTTGGCCTCGGCGAACGGGTCAGGGACGCCCAGGATCCTGCGAACCACGCGCTGGAGCTCCGGGCTTACCTCGATGGGGGGGCGGCCTGGGGCGCGGCGCGCGACGAGCGGGGCCACTTCCCGAAGGATGGCCCACTCCGTCTCCTCCGAGGCACCCACAAGACGGGCTGCCGTGAGGGACGCGCGCAAGAAGCACGGGAAACAGTCAGGGTACGCTTTCATAGGATATCCGCTACAAATCTTGATATAAGCTTAGCTTTCATTTTCGTCTTTTTCGGTGCGCACTTCCACACGTGTTCCCTGGGAAAAAGGCTAGAGGTGTTTCTTTCCTTAGCGGGGACTCGGCCGGTAGGACACCGCAACCCGGTTCAAACCACGCAAGGTTTTGGGGAAGTGTGACTGTAACGCCCGCGGGCTCGTCTTTAAGGTCCCTGGTGCCTCTTTTGAGCCCGTTTTAACCGTGACGGTGGACCTGTTTGCGATCGTCTGGTGGGCCCTGGCGCCAGGGCTTGATATCTCAGCTTTCTTTTGTAGCATGTTTGTAACATTCGTGCTACTAACCAGGGGGTGACAGGTTTGCAGAAGCTGCGTTCTTGGACGCTCGCCGTAGGGATTTTCGTCTTGGCGGTCGGCCTCTCGGTGGTAGGAGCGGACGTGCCCCAGCCCCCGTTCGTGGTCATCGATGGGGCGGGGCGGGTGGTGACGATCGAGAGGATTCCCGATCGCATCGTCTCCATCGCCGGTGCGGCCACGGAGACGCTGTACGCCATCGGCTGCGGGGACAAGGTCGTGGGGGTGGACAAGTACAGCGACTGGCCNCCAGAGGTNAAGGAGAAACCNCAGGTGGGAAGCGGCTCCAACCTCAACGTGGAGGCGGTCCTCGGCCTTGAACCTGACCTTGTGATCGCCTGGTGGTACAGCCGCAAGGCGATCGAGGCCCTGGAGGGGCTCGGGATCACAGTGGTGGCGATAAACCCCCGCTCCGTGGACGGGGTCCTGGACACGATCCGGATGCTGGGGTTGATCACGGGGCACCTGGAGGAGGCAGAGACCCTCATCGCCGAGATGCGCTCCCGGATCGAGGCTGTCCAGGCCAAGGTGAAGGACATCCCCAAGGAGGAGCGCCCGCTGGTCTACTACGAGCTCTATAAGCCCCTCAAGACCGTGGGAGCTGGGACTTTCACGGGCGAACTCATCTTCATGGCTGGGGGGATCAACATCGCCGCCTCCGAGCCCGTGCGCTATCCCCTCTTGAGCGAGGAGTANGTGATCGCCAGCGACCCCGATGTGATCGTGGTGGTAAGTGGCGGGGCCACTCCGGAGGAGATCATGGCCCGGCCGGGCTGGGGGGCCATCACAGCCGTGAAGGATGGCCGCGTCTACACGATCGACCGACACCTGGTCACGGCCAGCCCGCGCCTCGTGGAGGGGCTGGAGCAGCTTTGCCGCTGGTTCTACCCCGAGCTGTGGAAGTAGAGGCTTTGTGAGGGCCGGGCGATGCCATTCCGCAAGGTGAGCTACAACGCCCGCTTCCGGCGGNTCGCCGTCTACGGCGAGCCCCGCTGCAACTTCCGCTGCCGCGGTTGTTCCTATGGAGTGAAGCCGCCGGAGGGGGAGACGTGCCTCCCCCTCCGGCAGGTGANGGAAGTGCTTTTGAAGCTTTCGGCCGAGCGCCCGCTAGAGCGGGTGCATTTCCTGGGCGGGGAGCCGACCCTGAACCCGGACCTTGGGGAACTGGCCCGGTTCGCTCACGAGGAGCTTGGGCTCTTCACCAAGATCGGCCACTCNAACGGCTCCCGCATGCCCCCGCCCCACATCGACGCCGTCTCCGTGAGCATAAAGGCCCTGGATGACAGGCTGCATCGGGACTACACCGGGGTCTCGAACGAAGCGGTGCTCGCCAACTTCCGGAAAATGTACGAGCGGGGCATCGCCCTCGACGCAAGCACCGTTTTCATCCCGGATTACGTGGACATCGCGGAGATCGAGCGTATCGCTCGCTTTGTCGCCTCGGTGGACCCCGAGATCCCCTTCCACATCACCGGTTACGTCCCGGTGCCGGGGACGCCCTGGCGGGGGCCAACCAGGGAGGAGGTGGAGGAAGCCGCCACCACGGCCCGGCGGTACCTGGCCCACGTCACCTTCTCTTGCCTAAGCCTCGAGGATCTCCACCGCCTTCCGGAGAGGGACGTGCGCTACCAGAGCGTGCGGGTGGCTTAGCTGTGAACGAGGTCGTCAAGCTCTACGCTGCGCATCGGGTGCGCCGCCTCGTGGCGCTGGCCCTCCTTTTCGGCGGCCTCCTCCTCACCGTGGGGATAGCCATCCGGATGGGGGCGGTGCCCATCCCGGCCGGGACGGTGCTTCGCATCACCTTTAGCCGGCTTTGGCCGGGGATCGCCAAGGGGTGGCCTCCCTCCTACGAAGCGATCGTGCTCAGCGTGCGCTGGCCCCGGGTCGTCCTGGGGATGCTGGTTGGGGGCGCGCTTTCCCTCTCCGGCTGCGTCATGCAGGGCCTCTTCCGCAACCCGATGGCCAGCCCTTATACCTTGGGCCTTGCCTCCGGGGCCGCCTTCGGGGCTGCGCTGGCGATCGTGTTGGGCCTTCCCGGCTATGCCCTCCCCGCCATGGCCTTTCTTTTCGCTGTGAGCACCGTCTTTTTGGTCTGGTACCTCGCCGGAGGACGGAGGGAGGCGCGGATGGAGACCCTGCTTCTTTCGGGCCTTGCGGTGGGGGCCTTCTTCTCGGCGCTGGTTTCCCTCATGCTTTACCTCGCCGGGGAGAAGATGGCCGACATCGTTTTCTGGCTGATGGGTGGGCTTTGGGCGAGCGACTGGCATGACGTGCTCATCTCATCCCCCCTCATCCTGGGCGGGATGGCCGGGGTGCTATTTTTCTCCCGGGAGCTCGACCTCCTGCTCCTCGGGGACGAGCAGGCCCGGGCACTGGGGGTGGAGGCGGGGCGGGTCAAGGCGCTCCTTTTGGCCCTGGTATCACTGGTCACCGCAGCGGCGGTCTGCGTGAGCGGGGTCATCGGTTTTGTAGGGCTCATCGTGCCCCACCTCATGCGGGTCCTCTTGGGGCCTGGGCATCGGTTGCTGCTTCCCGCCTCGGCCTTAGCCGGGGCGATCCTCTTCTGGGCACGGACACCTTGGCCCGCTCGGTCATCGCCCCCTCGGAGCTTCCCGTGGGGATCATCACCGCTGTCTTGGGCGCGCCCTTCTTCCTGTGGCTTTTGCGGCGGCGGGTGGCGAGGAGGCCAGATGCGCTTTGAGGTAAAGGGCATCCGCTTCAGCTACGACAGTGTCCCGGTCCTTGAGGACATCACCTTCACGGCGACCGGCGGGGAGGTCCTGGGAGTCATCGGCCCCAATGGCTCAGGGAAAACCACGCTGCTTCGGTGCCTCAACCGGACGCTTTCTCCTCGGGTGGGCACCGTCCTCATCGACGGGGATGACATCCGAAGTTTGAGCCGAAGGGATGTCGCGAGGCGCATAGGCGCGGTGCCGCAGGACCCGGGAACGTCTTTCCCCTTCACCGTGTGGGAGTTCGTCCTGATGGGACGTTACCCTCACGAGGGGCCTCTTTCCGGAGAAAAGGCCCGAGACCTGGTAGCGGTGGAAGAGGCACTACGCCTCACGGATACCCTGGACTTGGCCGAGCGTTTGGTCACTGAACTCTCCGGAGGCGAGCGGCAGCGGGTCCTGCTCGCCCGGGCCTTGGCCCAGGAGCCCGAGGTATTCCTTCTCGATGAGCCCACCGCACATCTGGATATCGGCCATCAGCTCGAGGTGCTCGAGCTTGTGCGACACCTGACTAAAAAACGAAAGCTGGTCACCGTGCTTTCCTCCCACGACCTCAACCTCGCGGCCCGCTTCTGCGACCGACTGCTCCTCCTTTCCCAGGGACAGCTGCACGCCCTGGGAACGCCGGGGGAGGTGCTGACCCCGGACCGGCTCCGGCAGGTCTACGGCGTGGAGGCAGAGGTCCGCCGCCACCCCCGGGGTTTCATCCAGGTTCTCCCCCTGTCTCCAGTGCGATCAGACGATCTCGAGCCGATTTCCATTAGTGAAACGTGAGCCCCTTGTTGCCGGCGTACAGATCTTGAGACCTACCATCGGGGTTCCAGGGAAGCCAGGCTTCCAGCTGGCAGGACGTGGCTTGGCTTGAAGGCGGGGTGTGAAGCCTATGGGGCTTGGCCGGACACGAAGTCCCATGCCCTGAGGGCGATGTCCAGGAACGCCTCCCGGGCCTGGGAGTTGCCTTCTACCGCTGGCCGGCCAGAGTCTCCCCCCCGTACCACCTCGGGGAAGAGCGGGAGCCTGCCCAGGAACGCGATGCCCAGCTCCTCTGCCATCTTCTCGGCACCGCCCTTACCGAATAGGTCGATCTCCTTTCCGCAGTGAGGGCAGGTTAAGGTGGCCATGTTCTCCACCACCCCGATCCGCTTTACCCCCACCTTGCGGGAGAAGTTCACCGCCTTGCGGGCGTCGAGCAGGGCCACGGCCTGGGGCGTTGTCACCACCAACGCCGCGTCCACCTCCCCCACCACCTGGGCCACTGACAGGGGCTCATCACCGGTCCCCGGGGGGAGGTCCACCACCAGGAGGTCTAGGTCGCCCCACTCCACGTCCTCGATGAACTGGCGGATGGCCTTCATCTTCAGGGGGCCACGCCAGATGAGCGGGGAGTCGGCCGAGGGGAGCCCGAAGGCGATCGACACCACCGCCAGGTTTTGGGCCGTGGGAACGGGGTAGATTTTCCCATCTTTGACGGGCATGGTGGCCCGCTCGATCCCCAGCATTTTGGGCACGTTGGGACCGTGGAGATCGGCGTCGAGGAGCCCCACCTTGAGGGAGCGGGCCAGGGCAGCGGCCACATTCACCGCCACCGTGGTCTTACCCACACCCCCTTTTCCCGAGAGCACCATGAGCACATGTTTTGCCCGTTTCACAGCCTTCCCTTCGCCAGGTCCTCCAAAGTTACTTCCCTTAGCCATTCCTCGATCCTTTCCTCTAGCCTTTCCCACAGGGGTCGGGTGGGACAGGTGTCCTGCTGAGAGCAGGGGATCCCTGCCAGGCAGGCGACTGGGGCGAGACGCTCGCCGAAGGAGGCCAGGGCCTCCTCCAAGGTGATGTTCGCGGCCGGGCGTGCCAGGGTGTAGCCTCCGCTCCGGCCGGGACTGCTTAACACCAGTCCGGCCCGGCGGGCGTGGCCCATGATCTGGCGGAGGAACGGGGCAGAGAGGCCGTAGCGTTCCGCGATCTCCTCCGCGGTGCACCGCCCGTGCCGGGCGATCTCCACCAGCGCCAAGAGCCCCAGGCCGCTTTCCCTAGTGATCCACATCCCGCCTTCCCAGGGCCACTTTCTCAAGGCCACTTTTGTACAGGGCCCGGGTGCCGCCGCCCTCGGCCACGGCCTGAATCACCCGCTCGGGTTCGCGTGCCCAGGCCCCGAACAGGAAGTCGATCCCTCGCGAGAGAAGCCCGGGCCACAGGGGGGTGGAGGGACCGATCACCGCCACCCGCCCCCGGGAGAGCGCGAGCAGCCGGTCCACCGTCTTGTTGACGAACGTGGTGCCGGAAAGCAGCACCACGTCGCAGCGGGGCAGCTCGAGTTCCACCGCCCAGTCCGGGAGCACCCCGGGGCGGGAGAGGTCACGCTCGAAGACGAGGAGCTCCTTCGCCTCCTGCCTCAGGGGTTCGATCAGGGGGCCGATGTAGCCCACCATCCCCACTACGTCGTCCTCGTCCACCTCCAGGGCCGCCAAGGGATCAGGGGAGGGGACCGCTTCTTCCCCGAGCACCGCGTTTACAGTCGCGAGGCCCAGGGCGGAGGTCAGGGGATCCGCACTTGTGAGCCCCTGCGCGAGCTCCCAGGCCGGCCGGCCGGCCAAGCTTCCCGCCGAGGGGTGGACAGTACAGCCTCGCCCCTCGCGAAGGGTGGCGGCCAGGCCCAATCGCCCGTCCGAGAGCAGCACGGCCGTGTAGGCGATCCCGATCACCACCCGCTCGACCCGCAGCGGGGAGAGCTTCTCCTCCACCGCCGAAAGAAGTGCCGTAGCGATCAAAGGCTGAGCTTTTCCGCGAGTTTCTCCCATAGCGCGCGCAGGCCTCGGGCCGCAGGGGAATTCCCGTCCTCCACCGCGGGCCGCCCCGCGACCTGGGCCCTGACCACCCCCTCATCATAGGGGATGCGGCCTAGTACCGGTAGGTCCTCCTTTTCCGCGTAGCCTTCTATCCGCGTGGTGAGCTCGGGGCTGAGGTCGGCCTTGTTGATGGCGAGGTAAATCTTGGTCCGGAAGTGCCGGGCCACCTCCACCACCCGCTCGAGGTCGTGCAGGGCCGAGAGGGAGGGCTCGGTCACCACCAGGGCGACGTGCGCTCCGGAGAGGGAGGCGATTACCGGACAGCCGATCCCGGGGGCCCCGTCCACGAGGAGCGTCTTCGCTCCCTCCAGGCGGGCGAGCTCACGGGCCCGCATCTTCACTTGGGTGACCAGCTTCCCGGATGTCTCCTCCCCGGGGCGGAGCTCCCCATGGACCAGGGTCCCGTAGGGGGTCCTGGAGACGTGGATCCAGCCGGAGAGCCGGGGGCGGAGCTCTATCGCTCCCACCGGACAGGCGTGGACGCAGGCCCCACAGCCCTCGCAGGACAGGGGGTCCACCCGGAACTTTCCGCCCTCCTCGAGGACGGCGTCGAACCGGCAGGCCTTGCGGCACTCCCCGCAGCCGGTGCACAACCCCGCGTCGATCTCGGCGAGCTCGGAGCCCTCGTAGACGATGGTCTTCTCGACCTTGGGCCGGAGGAGGAGGTGGAGGTCGGCCGCGTCCACGTCACAGTCGGCGACGACCTTGTCGCGCGCCAGGGCGGCGATCGCCCCTACCACGGTGGTCTTCCCGGTGCCTCCTTTTCCTGAGATCACGACGAGTTCAGTCATTTTGCCACCTCCACTCGGGCGGCGATCGTCTCGGCGAGCTCGGCGAACCTCTCTTCCCACTCCGGGAACGCCTCCACCAGAGGGGTCCCGCGGGCGTAGCTCTCGGCGATCCTCCGGTCCATGGGGATGCGGAGAAGTACGGGGAGCCCTTCCTCTTCAAGATAACGGTCCACCTCATCCGTCCCGATTCCGTCCTTGCTGACAACGACCCCGGCGGGGAGGCCGAGCTCCTTGGCCACCCCCACGGCGAGCTTGAGGTCGTGTAGGCCAAATGGGGTGGGCTCGGTCACGAGCAGGGCGTAGTCCACTCCCTTTAGGGTCTCAATCACTGGACAGGCGGTCCCGGGCGGGGCGTCGAGGATTACCAGGCCTTGGTTGGGCAAGTGCCGCTTCAGGGCCCGGATGATGGGGGTGGCCATGGGCTCCCCCGGGTTCAGGATGCCCTGGAGGAAGGGAACTCCCTTCGCTTCCCCGATTT
>MTNI01000032.1 GCA_002011415.1 Candidatus Acetothermia bacterium JdFR-47 | reverse complement strand
AGGGGCAAGGCGTGGCTCGACCCCAACATCCCCTCCACCCCAGAGAGAGGCAAACGGCGAAAGCTCCCCGGGGGGAGCCTCATGTCAGCGGCGTCTACCACCACCAGGAGGTCAGGACACAGCCTGCGGAGGAGCCCGGTCACGTTCTCGGGGGCCTGGCCGGCGGGGACCGTGGTCCAATCTGAGTCGGCAAGGCGCTCGGCCACCCATACCCCCACACCATCATCCCGGCCAAGGGGGTTCCCCACCCCGAGCAGCACCTTGCGCATCAGACCAGGTTCTCGCGCAGGAAGGTGCGGAAGGGATGGGCCAGGCCCCGCAGGCTGTCGAGCTTCCGAATGACGATGCGGTGCCCCGGTAGGGAAAGGATGCCCCGCTCCTTCAGCTCAGACAGGATCCGGATCGCCGTCTCGGTGGACACCCCGGCCATCTCCGCGAGCTCGGCCCGGGGAAGCTCCACCCCGATGTCCAGCCCCTCCTCCACCTCCTGGCCAAACGCCCGCGAGAGCTCGAGGAGCACCCGGGCCACCCGTTCCTTGGCCGACCGGGAGGTAATCTCCACCAACTTATCCCCGAACACCTTGAGCTCCCGGGATAGCTTCTCGATGAGCCTCAAGGCTACCTCCGGATGGCGCTTGACGAAGGCGAGGAAGTCGTCGCGGGGGATGAACATGAGCCGGGATGGCTCCAAGGTCTTAGCGTAGCAGGTGTAAGTCTCCTGGTCGAACAGGGTCTTTTCCCCCAGGATCTCCCCGGGCCCGAGGAGCTTTAAGATCTGGGAATGGCCGGCGCGGGTATGCTTGGCCACCTTGACCTTGCCCTCACACAAGATGTACAGGCCAAAGGCCGGCATCCCCTCGTGGAAGACCGCCTCCCCAGGCCCGAGCTCCATGGGACGCATCACCGAGCCGAGCTCGGCGAAGGCAGACGGAGAAAGCCCCTCGAAGATGTACGAGCAGCCCCGTTTGCACCCCGCGCAAGGTCTAGCCCGTTGGGGCTCCTGCGCCACGGTTTCCCGCATTGCGATATCGGTTGTAGCGCAATTTGCGCCGCTCGTCCAGGGGGAGGCCCTCGAGTTCGGAAAGGTGCCTGAGCACGGCGTCCCGCACCGCCTGGGCAGTGCCCTCGGGGTCGACGTGGGCACCTCCCAGGGGTTCGGGGATGACCTCGTCGATCACCCCCAGCTCTAGAAGCCGGGGAGCCGACAGGGCCAGGGCCTGGGCGGCCTGGGGCGCGGCAGCAGCGTCCTTCCATAGGATGGCCGCCGCCCCCTCAGGGGAAATGACGGTGTAGGTGGCGTTCTCAAGCATCAACACCCGGTCCGCAGCGGCCAGGGCTACCGCTCCCCCGGAGCCCCCTTCCCCTAGGATCACAGCCACCGTGGGCACGGGTAGGGAGAGCATGGTGGCGATGGACTTGGCGATGGCACCCGCGATGTTGGCAGCCTCCGCCTCCACCCCAGGGTAGGCCCCCGGCGTGTCGATAAACGTAATGAGGGGGAGCTTGAGTCGGGCCGCAATCTCCATGATGCGGACGGCCTTGCGGTAGCCGGTGGGGAGCGCCATCCCGGACCGGCAGGCGCGCTGCTCTTCCGGAGAGGTGCCCCGATGGTGGAACAGCACCGTCACCGCCTTGCCTCCCAGGCGGGCCAGACCCCCGCGCAACGCCGGGTCGTCGCCTCCGATGCGGTCGCCCCGGAGCTCGTAGAAATCCTCGCACACCGCCTGCACCAGGGTCAGCCCCCGGGGGCGGTCCGGCCTGCGAGCAAGCCGCACCCGATCCCAGTCAGACAACCCTGCGTAGTACTCCCGCCGCAGGGCCTGGAGGCGCTGTTCAAGCAGGGTCAGCTCGTCCCGCAGGTCTACCCCGTCCTCCTCCACCAGGCGGCGGAGTTCGGCCACCTTCTCCTCTAGGGCCCGCATCGTCCGCTCATCCACCACTTGGTATCCCCTCCAACACGTCGAGCACGCGTACGAGCTCCTCCTTCAGGCCTTCCCGGGGGACGACCCCGTCCACGAGACCGTGCTCCAGGGCGTACCGCGCCCGCTGGAACCCCGGCGGCAGCTTCTCCCCGGTGGTTTGCTGGATAACCCGGGGGCCGGCAAACCCGATCAGCGCCCCCTGCTCGGCCAAGGTCACGTCCGCGAGGCTGGCGATGGAGGCCATCACCCCGCCGGTGGACGGGTAGGTGAGCACGGCGATGTAGGGGACCCCTGCCTCGGCGAGGAGCTCCCGGGCCGCCACCGTCTTCACCATCTGGAGGAGCGACAGCACCCCTTCCTGGACCCGTGCCCCCCCAGAGGCCACCACGAACACGAACGGGATCCGCTCCTCCGCCGCCCGTTCCATGGCGAAGGCGAGCTGTTCACCCACTACGGTGCCCATGGACCCGCCGATGAAGCGGAAGTCCATCACCGCCAGGATCACCCAATGGTCGCTTATCTTGCCCTTGCCCACAACAATCGCGTCCTTGAGGCCGGTGGTCTCCTTCGCCTCCCGCAACCGATCCGCATAGGGCTTGCGATCGGAGAAGGAAAGGGGATCCTTCGACTCCAAGGGGAGGGTCAGGTCCTGGAATGTACCTTCGTCCACCAAAGCGGCGATGCGCTCTTCGGCAGTGAGGAAGAAATAGGCCCCACAGCGTGGGCAAATGTAGTTATTCTCCCTAAGCCGGCGGCGGAACACGAGCTCCCCACAGGCCCCGCACCGGAGCCACAGGGGCTCCTCCCCCCGCCTGAGCTCTACCTCGACATAACGATCACGGTCATCCCGTCTGATCGGCATTTCTCTTCTCCTCGGCCTTGTGGCCCATGCTGTCGCGGAACTTGTCGGGCACCACTACCCCTCCCGAAAGCACCAAGGTAAGCCCCTCGTCCACGGTCATGTCCAAGGGGATCACCCGCTCTTTGGGCACGAAGAACACCCACCCCGAAAGGGGGTTGGGGGCAGTAGGCACGTACACTGAGACACACGGCTCCTCAAACACATCTCCAAACCGGGCCACCTCGTCGTTCGTGAGCACCCCCACCACATAGTAACCCTCACGGGGATATTCCATGAGCACCAGCCGCCTGAGCCCCCCCTGGGTGAGGTCCCGCTTGAGCAGGGCTCGGGAGAGCTGCCGGGTGGCCCAGTAAATCTTCCTCACCCCGGGAAGGGAGAGCACCAACTTCTCGAAGGCGGCGAGCAGCCTCCTCCCCAGCCAGTTCCGGGCCGCTGCCCCGATCACGATCACCACAAGCAAGGTGATCACTACCTCCGTGCCAGGGATGTAGCGGCCAAAGGTACGGGTGAGGAGCTGGGCGAAGGGGGTGTTGGGTCCAAGCAGCCCCTGGAGGAGCTTGTAGAACAGCCACAACACATAGAGGGTAAGCCCCAGGGGCAACACCACAAGCAGCCCCGAGACGAAGCTATCCCTCAGCCAGCGGAACATCTTGCCCATAACCATCTCCTGCCCATGGAAGTTTGTACGCCGGAAAAGCCTCCGGCGCAAAACCCCGCGCGGGCCGTGAGGTGATTTTATGCCCTCGCGGCTTTTGGGTAAGATCCCGCGTCGCACATAAGCGTCCAAGTTACGAAAGGAGGGATTCAAAAAGTGGCAAACGCGAAGAAGTGGGTAGAGCCGGATCCAAAGCGTGAAAATTGGTTCTGGCCTACCGATGCCATGCGGGAACGGGCATGGGTGTCCGACCCGAAGATCTACGAAGAGGCAGCGGCAGATCCGCTGGCGTTTTGGGCAAAGCGGGCCGAGGAGATCACCTGGTTCAAGAAGTGGGACACGGTATACGTGGACGAGCCCTACGCCTTCAAGTGGTTCGTGGGCGGGAAGCTCAACCTGTCTTACAACTCCCTCGATCGCCACATTGAGGCGGGCAAGGGCGACAAGGTGGCCCTGATCTGGGAGCCCGAGCCCCCGGACGAGCCAAACCGCGTCCTCACCTACAAAGAGCTCCTCGCCGAGGTGTCGCGCCTGGCGAACGCCCTCAAGGCGATCGGCGTCAAGAAGGGCGATCGGGTGGGGATTTACCTCCCCATGATCCCGGAGGCCATCATCGCCATGCAGGCGGTGGTGCGAATTGGTGCCGTGCACTCGGTGGTGTTCTCCGCCTTCTCCGCCGAGTCCCTGCGTGACCGGCTGGTGGACTGCGGGGCCAAGGTGCTGATCACCGCCGACGGCTACTACCGGCGGGGCAAGCTCATCTCGCTCAAGCCCAACGCTGACAAGGGCGTCGCCGGCACCTCGGTGGAGAAGGTCATCGTGGTCAAGCGAGCCGGGAACGAGATCCCCTGGACCGAGGGGCGCGACCTCTGGTATCACGAGATCGTGAAAGACCAGCCCGCCGAGTGCCCACCGGAAGAGATGGACGCCGAGGACCTGGCGTTCATCCTCTACACCTCCGGGACCACCGGCAAGCCCAAGGGGGTCATGCACACCACCGGCGGCTACGCCGTGCAGGCCTACACCACCTGTAAGTGGGACTTCAACCTGCACGATGACGACATCCACTGGTGCACCGCCGATGTGGGGTGGATCACCGGCCACACCTACATCAACTACGGCCCCCTGATGAACGGGGTCACCACGGTGGTATATGAGGGGTCCCCTGACTACCCGGACTTCGGCCGCATGTGGGCCACCATCCAGAAGCACAAGGTCACGGTGTACTACACCGCCCCCACCGCCATCCGCATGCACGTGAAGTGGGGCGAGGAGTGGCCCGCCAAGTATGACCTCTCCTCCCTGCGGGTGCTCGGGACCGTGGGCGAGCCCATTAACGAGGAGGCCTGGCTCTGGTACTTCAAGCACATCGGCGGCGAGCGCTGCCCGATCATCGACACCTGGTGGCAGACCGAGACCGGTGCCACTTGCGTTGAGGCCCTGCCCGGGATCGGCCCGTTCATCCCCACCGTGGCCGGACGGCCCTTCCCCGGGATCAAGGCCAAGATCCTCGACGCCGGCGGCCAGCCGGTACCCCCGGGCGAGGGTGGGTATCTCGTGCTGGAGCCGCCGTTCCCACCGTCGCTCCTGCGGGGCCTGTACGGTGACCCTGAGAAGTACAAGGCTACCTATTTCTCCGAGTATGGACCCAAGTACTACTTCACCCGGGACGGTGCCCGCATGGACGAGATGGGCAACATCCGCATCACTGGACGGGTGGACGACGTGATGAACGTCGCTGGCCACCGCCTGGCCACCGCAGAGGTGGAGGACGCCCTCACCCAGCACCCGCTCGTGTCCGAGGTGGCCGTGGTGTCCAAGCCCGACGAGGTCAAAGGCGAAGTGCCGATCGCCTTCGCACTCCTCAAGGCNGGGGCCAAGCCCTCGGAGGAGCTCAAGAAGGAGCTCATCAAGACCGTAGACCAGCACATCGGCCCCACGGCCCGCCCGGCGGAGATCTACTTCGTCGAAGACCTGCCCAAGACCCGCTCCGGGAAGATCATGCGCCGGGTGCTCAAAGCCCTGGTGCGGGGCGAGGCGCTCGGGGACATCACCACGTTGCGCAACCCCGAGTCCGTGGAGCACCTCAAGGCCCAAGTCGGCTACAAGGGATAAGGAGGCGATATGGAGAACAAAGGGATCGCCAATCCGGCCCCCTTGGGACTGGGGGGGTTCGCCCTGTCCACGTTCATCCTGAACATCGTCAACGCCGGCTGGGTGAGCGCTGATACCCTGGGGATCGTGATGCCGATCGCGATGTTCTACGGAGGACTCGCCCAATTCCTGGCGGGAATGTGGGACGTCCGCCGCGGTGACATCTTCGGGGGGACCTGTTTTAGCTCGTACGGGGCCTTCTGGATGGGCCTCGCGAGCTTCTTTTTCCTTCGCTGGGCCGGGATCGCCCCCGAGGTGCCCCCGGCTGGAATCGCGGTGGCACTCTTCGCCTGGGGCATCTTCACCGCCTACGCTACCATCGCTTCCTTGAAACTGCCCAAGGTCATCACCTGGGTGTTCATCACTCTCACCATCCTGTTCTTCCTCCTTGGGATCGGAGAGTTCATCCCCGCCGTGCACACCCTCGCCGGCTACGAGGGCATCGTGTGCGCCCTCATCGCCTGGTACGCATCCGCAGCCATCCTGATCAACACCGTGCACGGGAAGACTCTCCTCCCGGTGGGAGAGCGGAAGTAACGTCTTAAAGCGCGGGGCGGGGAGGCTTCCCTGCCCCGCGCTTTCACATTAGGATCCCCTCGAGGTGGTAGCATGGCAAAGGTCCTATTGGGCGTATTTCTCCTTTTGGCAAGCGTCCTCACCCTCTCCGCCGCCGAGCCCCTTTTCCGGGAGGACTTCGAAAGCGGGGCGGCGGGGATGCCCCACGTGTTCTGCGGGGTGGACCAGGGGAGTTACCTGGTCGAAATCCAAACTACATCCCACATCCTCGACGTTCCCATCCCCGGGGATCTCTCCCTAGCCGACTTCCGACTGGACGTAACGGTACGTCTCGAGGAAAGCGAGGGACAAGCGGGGTATGGGATCTACTTCCGCGACAGCGAAACGGGAGGCTATGAGATCGAGCTCTCACCGTCCGGGGACGTATTCCTATGGCACTACGACGAGGGGGGCTACGACCTCTTACTCGAGTACCANAGCGTCATGTGGGTTCGCCCGGTAGGCGAGGAGAACCGCCTCATCCTCGTGTGCCGAGATGAGCAGGTCTCCCTGTGGATAAACGAACACAAGGTCCTCTCCTACGCGAACGCCACTCGAGAAGCCGGAGGCCTGGGCCTCTGGGCCGGGACCTACGACGCCAGTAGCTCCATCCGGATCAGGTTCGACGACCTGGCGGTGTGGTCCTTGCCCTAGCTGAGTTCCTTGGTGGCCAGGACTACCCCTTCGTCGTGCCGATGTTCGATGGAGAATCCCCGGTGCTGGAAGATGAGGATCATGCGGAAGTTATCCGGTGTGGTTTCAGCTCGGACCTCTCGAATGCCCCAGTTTTTCGCGATTTCAAGNCAATAATCGGTGAGCACACCTCCTAGGCCCCGGTTCTGCCAGGGGTCGGCCACGAACACCGCGTACTCAGCCACCTCCCGGTCCGGGTCGGCCACGAGGCGCCCCACTCCGGCCATCTTCTGCTGACCGTCCTTCTCCACAATGGCTACGATGGCCATCTCCCGGTCGTAGTCGATGAAGCAGTATGGGATGGCCATTTCGTGGGTGGTCTCTTTAAAGATGTAGCGGAATCTAAATCGGATCGACTCCCGCGATGAGATAGCAAGCATCTCGTGCCACATGGGCTCGTCTTCGGGACGGATGGGCCGAAGGAGCACCTCAGTCCCGTCCTTAAGTGTGACCTTNCGCTCGTACCCCTCGGGGTAGGGACGGATCACAAGGTGTGAGTAGGGGCGCACATGCTGGCCCACGATGTTTTTATCCACCACCACCCGCGCGTCCAAGGCTATCACGTCCTCCGGGGTGACGAGGAGCGGGTTGATGTCAAGCTCTTTGATCTCGGGGAAGTCAGCGATCAGATATGAAAAGCGCATCAAGACTTCGATCAGCTTGTCTAGGTTCGCGCCCGGCCGACCCCGATACCCTTTAAGCANCTTCCAGGACCGCAACGACTCCAGCATTCGGTAGGCCAAGCGCTCGTTCAGAGGCGGAAGCCCCAGCGCCCGGTCGCGGAACACCTCCGCCGCGATCCCCCCCATCCCAGCCATGATCACTGTGCCGAAGGTGGGATCCTTCTTGGCCCCGAGGATCATCTCAAACCCGTCCCGGGCCGTGACCATCCGCTGCACGGTNACGCCCTCGATGTGGGCGTCGGGGCGCTTCTCCTTGGCCGAGGCCACGATCTGCTCGAAGGCCGTCCGCACGGCCTGGGCGTTGCGCAGGTTGAGCGTCACGCCCCCCACGTCGGTCTTGTGGGTGATCTGAGGGGAGAGGACCTTGAGCACCACCGGGTAGCCGAGCTCCTCGGCGATGGCCACCGCTTCCTCGGCCGTCCGCGCGGGCCTGGGCTCGGTGACTGGGATGCCGTAGGCGGAGAGGAGCTCCTTGGAAAGCTCCTCGGTGAGCACCTCGGGCCCCTCGGCGAACACTGAGCTAAATTTCTCCCGCACCTTGTCCCGCTCCACGGTGAACTTGACCGGGACCTCCCGCGGGGTTTGGTACAGCATCTCGAGGTTGCGGCCGTAATGCACCAGATGCATGAACGCCCGCACCGCCTGTTCTGGGGTAGTGTAGGTGGGCACCCCGGCCTCGTTGAGGAGCTGGATCCCCTCGCGTACCGCGGCGCCCCCCATCCAGGCGGCGAGCACGGGCTTGCGCATCTTGCCCGCGAGGCCAGCCAGCGCCCGGGCCGTTCCGGTGGCGTCAGTCATCGCCTGGGGGGTGAGGATCACCAAGGCCGCGTCTACCCCTGGGTCGGAGAGGACAATCTCGGTGGCCTGAGCGTAGCGCTCCGGGGGCGCGTCCCCGAGCACGTCCACTGGGTTCCCATGGGACCAAAACGGAGGCAACACCTCGTTGAGCTTGGCGACGGTTGCCTCGGAGAGTTTAGCCAGCTGTCCCTGCCGGGCCATGAGGGCGTCGGTGGCCATCACCCCTGGACCTCCGGCGTTGGTGATGATGGCCAAGTTCGGCCCCAAGGGGGGTTTTACCCGGGCAATGAGCTCCGCGGAGTCGAAGATATCGCCGATCTCAAACACCCGCACGACCCCAGCACGTTGGAAGGCGGCGTCGTACACCGCATCCTCCCCAGCCATCGCCCCGGTATGGGAGGCGGCTGCCTTGGCCGACTCAGCGAATCGCCCGGCTTTGTAGGCCAC